>JAYEGK010000033.1:0-5490 GCA_034716265.1 Campylobacterota bacterium | reverse complement strand
TTCAATATCAAATACCTCTGTTATATTTGTATCGATATTTCTATTATCACCCTGTCCATTTGAACGATGTGCCATCGCTATTTTTAGTGAACTTAGATTAAATATAGAGCTATCAGATATAGGAAATATTACAAAGGCTTCAGGGTTATAGATAGTTTCTCTAAAGGGTGAGGAGGAGCTATATATCTGCCAAAAAGAGTGGTGACTATAGGAGAGATAATATTTTTCATCTAAACCAAGAATATTATTTTTTACATTTAGCTTTAAACTAATCTGTAGTTCCGATTCAACATTTGTATAAACATCTGTTGGTATATAGGATTTGTAACTACTTTTTCTATATCCAAGAAGTAGGAGATAGTTTTCTTTATAGGGTTCTAAACCAAAATGACTATTTAACCATCTATTCATACTTGTATTTGTTTCTATATCCTTTGGAAAAGATATAAGATTTCGGTTCTCTTTTGTACTACTGTTTTGTAAAGCAGATAGTATGGATGATAGGAAAAAAAGTATAAATAGATTTCTCATCTACACTCTTACTCTATCTTTTAAGGCTCTTGTTAAAGATAATATATCTATATTTTCTAAACTAACTCCAGTGGGTACACCCTGTGCAATTTTGGAAAAATTAAGATAAAATAGGCTGAGTTTCTCCTCAATATAAAGAATAACTGCATCATTAGATATAGAGGGTGTTAGAGCAAATATAATCTCTTTTATCCCCTTTTGAACTCTATTTTCTAGTTTTAAAACTGTTGATTCATCCAAGGTGTTGAGTACAAAATATTTTCCATCAAAGAGAGCATTCTCCTCTAATAGAAGAATATCTTTAGCATTTTCAACGATACATAAAACTTTTTCATCACGATGTTCATCACTACAGATAAAACAGAGTTCATCTTCACTCATACCACCACAAGATGCACACTCTTTAAGAGTTCCAAGAGCATCTTCAATGGCATGAGATATTTTCATCCCTACAAAACTATCGTTCATAACCATATGATATGCCAAACGTGTTGCTGATTTTTTACCGATAGTTGGAAGTTCTTGAAGTGCATCGACTAAACGATTAAACTTATCTAAAGAGTTATTCATATATTTTTATTATTTAATCTGTTTTGTTTTGGTAAAAGTACCCAAAGTTTTAATGGTGATTTTAATTTTCCTGCAGTGTTCATCGCTTTGTCTCCAAAACCTAAAAACATATCTGCACGTATCTCACCCTTAATAGCACCACCAGTATCTTGTGCAACAACTATTTTGGAGATATTTTTATTATCAATATCTGCACTCAGGTAGAGCATTGTTCCTAGTGGAACATAGCGTCTATCTACTGCGATAGAACGACTAGGTGTTAACTCTAGTCCTAATGAGCCTGATGCTGGTTTATCTCTTTTTTGGAAATAAACTACAGATTTATTATAGTTTAAAACTTCATCTACTCTTGATGGATTTTTATTAAGCCATGCTCTAATACTTTGGAGTGATACATCTTTGAGTTTAAGCTCTTTTTTCTTTACTAGATAGCGTCCAATCGCTCTGTATCTATGACCATTTTGATTTGCATAACCTATAAAAAGAGTTTTCCCATTGTTTAAAGTAACTCGTCCTGAACCCTGTATCTCCAGAAAGAAAAGATCAATTTTAGAGTCTACATAACAGATGATTTTACTGTTTTTTCCTGTACTCTCTTTTCTTGAATCATAGGGAACAAGTTTGTTGCCCTCTATCCTTCCTCGTAATCTCATATTTTTAAGTTTTGGATAGATTGAACTTAAGTCAACAGTGATAAGGTCAGATGGTGTTTCATATATAGGGTATCTATATTTCCAACTTTTTTTCAAAGAACCTTTGAGTTCTGCTTCATAGTATCCTGTTAAAAGACCCTCTGTTTTTCCATCTTTTTTGTTTATCATATAGGGACTAAACTCTGTTTCTAAAAAACTTTTTGCATCGAGTGTCTGTTTTGCTTTTTTGCAAAGAGTAGTATATATCTTTTTTGTTTTTTTTGTTTTACAACTATTTATGAAGGAGTCTAATGCATTTTTATAATCCTCATTTTTCCACTTTGGTAGTTTATCAAAGTGAGTTTCAACAAGGTGTGTTTTTGGCATATGTTTGCAAAAAAGAGTCTCTTTATCCTCTTTAACAACAGTTGTTTTTTTCTCAACAGTTGGCTCCTCATAACAAGCACTAAACAATAAAATAATAGTTATAAAGTAAAGTATATTTTTCATAAGAGGCATTATACTTAAAATTAAGCTACAAAAAGGGTATAATTGCAAAAAATATCAGAAATATATGGAATAGAATGAAAGATTTAAGTTATTATGAAATATTGGAAGTATCAAAAAGTGCTGATAAAGCAACTATAAAAAAAGCATATAGAACGAAGGCTAAAAAGTATCATCCAGATAAAAACCCAGGAGATAAAGAGGCTGAGCATAAGTTTAAACTCTGTAATGAAGCTTATCAGTGTTTAAGTGATGATCAACAGCGTAGTGTTTATGATCGTTATGGAAAAGAGGGACTTCAAGGAGGTGCTGGTCGCAGTCGTGGTCGTTCATCTGGTGGTTTTGATGATCTTGGTTCTATGTTTGAGGAGATGTTTAATGGTGGAGGATTTGGAGGTGGTGGCTCAGGTCGTCGTCAAAATCCAGCTGATAGAGAAAAATATCCTTTAGATATGAATGTTGATATGTACCTTAGTTTCCACGAAGCTATCTTTGGTTGTGAAAAAGAGATAGAGTTTACATATAAAAAATCATGTAAACAGTGTAGCGGAACTGGTGCTAAAGATGGAAAACTTGCAACTTGTAAACAGTGTGATGGTCAAGGTCAAGTATACGTAAGACAAGGTTTTATGACATTTTCTCAAACTTGTCCCGTTTGTAACGGTGCAGGTTCAGCTCCATCATCTCCTTGTGGCAGTTGTCGTGGTAATGGATTTGAAGAGGTTAGAGAAACAGTAAGTGTAAAAGTTCCCGCAGGTATAGATTCTGATAATCGTTTAAGAGTTTCTGGAAAAGGAAATATTGGTAAAAGAGGTACGAGAGGTGATCTTTATGTGACATTTACTGTAAAACCTGATAAACATTTCATTAGAGAGGGGAAAGATGTTTATATAGAGATACCAGTATTTTTTACTCAAGCGGTTGCTGGTGAGAAATTAACTATTCCATCATTAACAGGGGAACTTGAACTTGAACTTGATGTAGGAACGAGAGATAAACAACATTTTACATTTAGAGATGAGGGTATTGCAGATGTTCATGGTCGAGGAAAAGGAAACTTAATCGCTCAAGTAAACATTACCTATCCTAAAAAACTAAACGATTCTCAAAAAGAGCTTTTACATCAGCTTCAGGAATCTTTTGGAATTGAGGAGTCTAAACCGAGTGAAACAGTTTTAGATGCTGCTATTGAAACTATGAAGAGCTGGTTTAAGTAATTAACTCTTTTAAGAGAGGGGAATTCTAAATGAATAGAGCAAACCTTAGAAATAAGCTTTCTACTTTAGCCTTGTCGATGTTTCGAAAAGATTTTTTTGGAATATATCACGGTTCTATCTCTGCTAAAACAGAGTCTAACAGTTTTATTATCAATACTAAAGAAGCGGTGTTTGATGCGATTGACGATAGTAGTCTTATTGAACTCTATTTTAAACGCGATTATAGATGGAATATAGCTAGTATAGATTCCAATATTCATCATAATATCTACTCACAAATCTCAGATGCTAAATTTATCTGTTTTAGTATGCCCCCCTTTACAACTGCCTACTCCTTAGAACATAATACAATTACTCCAAAAGATTATTTTGGGTATCAAGAGATAGGGTCAGTTCCAATTATAAACCCTAAACAGTTTGATGATTGGTATGATAGAGCTCAAAGTGAGATAGCTTATTATATGATAAGCAATAAAACAGATATTATGGTTATTAAAGGGTATGGAGTTTATATCTATAATCGTGATCTTAAAGAGATGGCAAAAAAGTTAGCTATCTTAGAAAAGAGTTGTAGATTATTGATGTTAGATAGTTCTCAAAATGATTTTAATTTTGATTAGTAAAGGATATAAACGGTGGCAATTATAGAGGTAGATGAGATCGATTTTAAAGAAACATTGGATGAGGCATTTTCCAATGGACAGATAGTGGTATTAAAATTTAGTGCAACATTTTGTGATGCTTGTATGGCACAAGAGTTTGAGCTTGAAGAGATAGATGAAAAATATGACAATATTACTATCTTAGAGATAGATTGTGGTGAGTCAGAGCAGTTAGCGGATCTATATGGGATTGTTCAAGTACCAACGATGATTATTTATAAAGATGAAAATACAACATTATGGAATAAAGAGGGTGTTATTTTAGCTGCAGATATTGAAAATATTATTGGACTTTAGTAGTCCAATAATTTTATAGCATCATAGGCTGTGTCGATCATCTTATCTATCTCATCATTAGTAATGATATAGGGAGGCATAAAATAAACGATATGTCCAAGAGGTCTTAAGAGAACTCCATTTTTTAAGCCATATTGATACACTTTTAAACCTATGCGTTGTTCAGGTTTATATCCCTTTAGTTCAATAGCTATTACCATACCTGTTTGTCTTATAGAGTCTACATTTTCAAGTGTTTTAAATTTTTCAACTTTTTGAGACATATACTCAGCTTTTATTCTGTTTTTTTCGATGATATTGTCATTTTCAAAAATATCCAAAGTAGCATTTGCAGCAGCACAAGCAAGAGCATTTCCTGTATAGGAGTGGGAGTGTAGGAATGCTTTATTATCACTATAATCACAGTAAAATTTTGCATAAATTTCATTAGTTGTTAAAACAACTGAAAGTGGAAGATAACCACCTGTAAGACCTTTTGACAATACGATAAAGTCAGGAGTTATAGCTGCTTTGTTACAGGCAAAAAGCTCACCTGTTCTTCCAAATCCTACCATCACTTCATCTGCAATGAGATGCACATCATATTTACTACATATTTCACGAATTAAAACTAAAAAATGAGTATGATACATATGCATATATCCTGCACCTTGAATTAAAGGTTCTACTATAATGGCACTTATCTCATCTGATTTTTCTTGACATAGTTTTTCAAAATCTTTAGCAGCTTCGATAGCGGACTCTTTTGTAGCATCTTTTGGAACAGCTGTTTGAATAGTTTTGAGCAAAAGAGGTTCATAAGTATCTTTATAAAGTTCAACATCACCAACACTCAATGCACCGATAGTCTCACCATGATAGGAGTTTGTTAGCGATACAAAAGTGCTTTTACCTTTTTTTCCATCATTAAGATGTGCATGATAACTCATCTTAAGTGCAACCTCTACGGCACTCGAACCATTATCGGAATAGAAACATTTTTCAAGTCCATCGGGAGTTAGTTTTACTAAGCGTTCTGATAGTTTAACAACTGGTTCATGAGTAAAACCAGCTAAGATAACATGCTCTAAAGTA
>JAYEGK010000032.1:0-5492 GCA_034716265.1 Campylobacterota bacterium | reverse complement strand
GTTATCAAGATTTCTCTTCAAAGTTTCGATATATTAAATTTATTAAACAAAGTTTTATAGATTATAGTAAAATTAAGAATGAACTTCAAAAAGAGTATATGGTACATTACCAAGATATAGTTATAGAAAAAATAGAGATTTATCCTCGTGGTTATATAAAGTCTATACCTAAGGATTATTCTGTAAAGATACAATCAAAAAGCTACCTAAAAAATAGAGGTGTTCTCTCTATAAAATCATCTAAAACAAAAAAGCAACTTTTTTTTGATTATTTTATAGATGCTACTGTCAATATCTATATTGCAAGAGAAAATATAAAAAGAAAAGAGGAACTCTCTCATAAAAACTGCTTTCAAAAAAGAGTAGTTTTAGAGAAATTTAGAGCAACTCCTATAAAAAAAATATCAAAACATCTTTTTCAAAGTAAACACAATCTTAAAAAAAATGCAATTATTACGTCAAGAGATATTAAAGCATTTAATTTAGTAAAACGAGGGAGCAATATTAATGTTGTTTTACAGAATAAAAATATCAATATATCATTTTCTGCAACTGCTTTAAAAGATGGTGTTTATGGGGATATAATAAAAGTAAAACAAAATAACTCTAAAATTATTAAAGTTAAAGTTATCGCTTTTAATCTTGGAGAAGTTATTTAATTTGGGCTTTAAAAAAGCCCAAATACCCAAATAATGGATACTAAACTGGTTTAACAGTTACACCATATTTGTTTTCAGCAGCAGTACGCTCTTCTAACGCATAATCTTTGATTTCATTGAAGTTAAGATATTTATAGATAGCTTCTTCTTTACCAGTGATTTTTGGAGGAACGATATCCATATACTCAGCTGGAGTTGGGATGCGACCAAGTTTAGCACATACAGCGGCAAGCTCAGCAGAACCAAGATAAACTTGAGTACCTTTACCTAAACGGTTATCAAAGTTACGAGTTGACGTTGAGAAAACAGTAGAATCTACGCGAGCAGACGCTTGATTACCCATACATAAAGAACAACCTGGAACCTCAGTTTGCGCCTTAATGTCACCATAAACTTCATAGTAACCTTCGTTGATTAGTTGTTGCTCATCCATTCTTGTTGGTGGAACAATCCAGAACTTCTCAACAGCCACTTCAGACTCGCCTCTCATAACTTCACCAGCCGCACGATAGTGACCGATGTTTGTCATACAAGAACCTAAAAATACTTCGTGAAGTTCAGTACCAGCAACTTCAGAAAGAAGTTTAACGTTATCTGGATCATTTGGACAACATAAAATTGGTTCTGTAATAGTGTTAAGATCGATTTCAATTACTTCAGCGTACTCAGCGTCAGCGTCCGGCGTCATAAGAGTAGGATTCGCTAACCAATCTTTCATCTTGTCAACACGACGTTGAAGCGTACGAGAATCTTCATAACCATCTTTAATCATAGACTCTAAAAGAACTACGTTTGATTTTAAGTACTCTTCAACTGGAGCGTTGTTTAAAAGAACCGTACACGCAGCGGCAGAACGCTCAGCAGACGCGTCAGAAAGCTCAAACGCTTGCTCAGCTTTTAAATCAGGAAGACCTTCAATCTCTAAGATACGTCCGGCAAATACGTTTACTTTGTTTTTCTTAGGAACCGTTAAAAGACCTTTTTGAATAGCAACGTAAGGGATAGCGTTAACAAGGTCACGAAGAGTGATACCAGGTTGCATCTCACCTTTAAATACTACTTTTACAGACTCAGGCATAGTTAAAGGCATAGAACCAGTAACACCAGCAAACGCAACAACGCCAGAACCACCAGGGAAAGAGATACCAAGAGGGAAACGAGTATGACTATCAGCACCAGTACCAACAGTATCTGGAAGAACCATTCTATTTAACCAAGAGTGAATAACTCCATCACCAGGACGAAGAGCAACACCTGAACGGTTAGAGATAAACTCTGGGAGTTTGTGGTGCATAACAACGTCAGACGGTTTTGGATAAGCCGCCGTATGACAGAAAGATTGCATAACTAAGTCAGCGTTGAAACCAAGTGCCGCAAGCTCTTTAATCTCATCACGAGTCATAGGACCTGTAGTGTCTTGAGAACCAACAGTTGACATCTCAGGCTCTACGTACATACCTGGACGAACGCCATCAAGACCTGAAGCTTTACCAACCATTTTCTGCGCTAAAGTAAAACCTTTACCGTTGTCAGCAGGTTGCTCAGCCACTAAGAACATATCAGAAGCGTCCATACCTAAAACGCCACGCGCTTTAGAAGTTAAACCACGACCAATAATTAATGGAATACGGCCACCAGCTCGTACTTCATCAGTAATAGTGTTAGGGTTTAGTTTAAAAGTTGCGATACAAGCGCCATCTTTGTGAGCCTCACCTTTGTAAGGGTAGATAGTTACAACGTCACCAGTCTCCATACCAGAAACGTCAAGTTCTAATGGAAGAGCACCTGAATCTTCACAAGTTGCAAAGAAAATTGGAGCGATAATTCCACCAAGAACAACACCACCAGTACGCTTGTTAGGAACACCTGGAATATCTACACCCATGTGCCATTGAACAGAGTTAACACCAGACTTTCTTGAAGAACCAGTACCAACAACATCACCAACATAAGCGATAGGGTTACCTTTAGTCTTAAGCTCTGCAATAGTCTCTAATGGATTATCCATTCTATTTACTAAAAGCGCATTTGCGTGTAGAGGGATGTCTGAACGAGTAAACGCTTCAGACGCTGGAGATAGATCATCAGTATTAGTCTCACCTGGAACTTTATAAACAGTTACAGTAATCTCGTCCGCTAAAGCGTCTTTACCAGTAAACCACTCAGCGTTTGCCCATGAAGTCATAACTTCTGTTGCTGCTGCATTACCAGCCTTGTGTAACTCTTCAACGTCGTTAAACGCGTCATATACAAGAAGTGTTTTCTTTAAAGAAACTACAGCTTCCCCAACAACAGTTGCATCTGAAGATGAAAGTGCGTCAATCATTGGCTTAACGTTGTAACCACCAAGCATCATACCTAACATTGAAACTGCTTTATCAGCAGAGATAGCTGCAACAGTTGTATTACCAGCCGCTACGTCATTTAAAAAAGCCGCTTTAACATAAGCTGCATCATCAACACCAGGTGGTACGCGATTTTGTAATAAATCTAATAACTCATCAGTACAATCTGCCTTGATTAACTCAATAACTTCCGCTGTTTGTTCAGCTGAAAGTGGTAATGGTGGAACACCAAGTGTTTCACGCTCTGCGATGTGTGCTTTATAATCTTCTAAAAATGCCATATTCATTCCTATTTAGTAAATTTCTAAGATTATAACTAAAGAAAAGTAATTAACTTCATTAGCGTTACCTATCTAAACATAATAATGATATTTTATATTCTATCTGTATATAATAGTAACACCTATCAAAATAAAATAAAGATAAAAATGCTATCCTTACAACAATATAAACATAAGGATAAAGATGATTAAGTCACTAAGAGGAATGAATGATATATTAAGTGAGGATTATGAACGTTTTACATACTTCATAAATTTAGCGACAGATATTGCACAGAAGTATGGTTTTCACTTTATAGAGACTCCTCTTTTGGAAGAGACCGCTCTTTTTAAACGCTCTGTTGGAGAGTCTAGTGACATCGTTGGTAAAGAGATGTATCAGTTTATAGACAAAGGTGAAAATGATGTTTGTCTTCGTCCAGAGGGAACAGCAGGTGTTGTTCGTGCTTTTGTTCAAAAGAAGTTAGACAAAGCGGGTGGTATTCAACGTTACTTTTATCACGGAAGTATGTTTCGTTATGAGAGACCACAAAAAGGTCGTCTAAGACAGTTTCATCAGTTTGGTGTTGAGAGTTTTGGAGTAGATAGTGTTTATGAAGATGCAACGATGATTATGATGGTAAGTGATATTCTTAAACGTTGTGGTATCGGTTATAGACTTCAACTCAACTCATTAGGTGATCAAAACTGTATGCCTCAATATCGTGATAGTTTAGTATCACATATAGAATCTGTTGAAGAGGATATCTGTGAAGATTGTCAGCGACGTAAAGATACAAATCCTATCCGTGTACTTGACTGTAAAAATGAAAAATGCCAATCTCTTTATAAAGATGCACCAAAACTGATAAACTCTCTTTGTAGTAGTTGTGAAAACGATTTTGATAAACTCAAAAAAATCCTAGATGACAACGATATAAAATATGAGATAGACACAAATCTAGTTCGTGGACTAGACTACTACTCTAAAACAGCCTTTGAGTTTGTAAGTGACAATATAGGAAGCCAAAGTGCAATAGCAGGTGGTGGACGCTATGACAGGCTCGTAGAGTTTTTAGATGGTCGCCCTACTCCAGCAGTTGGTTTTGCGATGGGAATAGAACGTTTAATGGAACTTATAGTTATGCCTGAGAGTAAAAGAGAGGGTTATTATATAGGAGCAATGGATGAGGAAAGTGTAGATTTAGTTGTAACACTAGCTCAGAAAAAACGCCAATCTGATAAAGTGATTATAGAATATAAAGCAAAAAACTTCAAAAACCATATAAAAGGTGCAGATAAAGTGAATGCTAAATATTTTTGTATCATTGGAAGTAATGAGATGGAGAGTGGAGAGATTACTATTAAAAACCTTGATAATAAGAGTGAAATTACTCTTAAAATAGAAGATTTTTAGAAATTTTCAAACATCCTATTTAAGGGATATAAATGCCCTTTGACCCCTTAGTGAAACACTCTGTTTTTTTTGGAGTGTTTTTTCTGATTATTTGTTGTATAACAATAACTCTCAATAAACTATTTCTTAAGTGTGAAATTGAAAAAATCAATAAGGAAAAACAATGCAAATATTAGAACCCATACTCATAACAGGTGCAGTTGCAACAGTTGCTCTTTTTATCTACGATAAATATATCCAACGTAAACATGCTTTACTTATCAACTACCCAGTAATAGGTCGAGGACGTTATCTTTTAGAGATGCTTCGAGAACCTATGCGTCAATACTTTGCAGAGGAAACATTCTATGAGTCCAAAGATAAAGTTGACTGGGTCTATAAAGCTGCCCATGATGTACCTAACTATCAATCATTCTCAGTATCTCAGCCATTTTCTGGTTCACGATTTATCATAAAACATGCTACAAATGTTTTAAATGAAGATGAGGTAAGTGAAGATACATCTGTGATATTTGGAAAAGATAGGGAGATCCCTTTTGTATCTCATACACCTATTATCCGTTCTGCTATGAGTGATGGAGCATTAAGTCCTGAAGCGGTTCGTGCATTTTCTCTAGCAGGAGCAAATTCCAACCTAACTATCAACACAGGAGAGGGTTCTCTTACATCAAATCACCTCTTTACACATAAGCCAGACCTTAACAACGCTAAATATCTTGAGATTGTTAAAAGTACGCCACTTGCTGAAACTGTTTTTAAAATAGGAAATAAACTTTTCAATAAACCTACTGCTTTAAAATGGTATAGAACT
>JAYEGK010000031.1:0-5557 GCA_034716265.1 Campylobacterota bacterium | reverse complement strand
AATATCTGTTTAATGTTAAGTTTGACTTTCCAAACTCCAATTTTTTATATTTAAATAATTTATTTGAAAGTTCTGAATTATAAGCTGTAAGTGTAAGGTTTCCTAATGTGTTAAGATACTCATCATAAAACTCTTTATAATTTAGTATCTCACTTTTCCACTCTTTTGTTAAGGTTTGAGGCATAATATGTTCAACTGTTAAATTATCATCTGAAACAACCTCTTTTTTACTCAAATAAGACTCTATTTTATAAAGTAATATTTTTCCATTTTTTAAAGTTTTATTTGAGTAAATTTTATTATGTTTTAAAGCTTCAATAAACTCTTTATCTGATTTCATTCTATTTTTTGATTTAGTTAAGGTAATTACTTTTGTTATATTTTGAAACTTATCACTATTTTCATTTAATCTTTTTATTAATATTGGATTAAATTTATTTAAACCCTTTGATGATACATCACAAACTATACTTCTTATTAAATAGTTTTCTAAGAACTCAAGTATTTTTATAAACTCATCTTTGTTTAACTCATCTCTCTCAAAACTTGCATAACACTCCAAAAGAAAAGGATATATAACTTTTTGATTTAAAGCTTCTATTGCTACTATTTTATAATTTATATTTTTGTCTTCTTCTAGATTTCTAAAAAGTAACTTTGCATAAAGTTTTGCATAAAAAAGTAACTCTTTTAAAATTTCTTCACTTTCAAATGAATTATTTATTTTATATTCTTTAAAATATTCATAAACTTTTTTTTGTGAAACATCAATAGATAACTTTATTACTAAAAAACTTCTAAAAAACTCTTCCATATAATTATTTATTATATTTTGTTTTATCTTATGCCAGTAATCTAAAAACAGTCTATCTTGCTCTTTTGAAGCTTGATTCATAAGTAAAAAGTTTCTAATTAAATCTGTTGGATTTAGTTGTAATCCTGTTGAATTTAAACTTTCAAATATTAGTTGTGGATTTTCTCTTAAACTTAATCTAATCCCAACAATTCTTAATTTTTCAAAACCAATTTTTAACTTTTTTTCTTCACTATTTTTTATTCTGTTTTTAAAATAGTCATAGTTTTTATAAACTTTTGAGATTTTATCAATCTCTTTTAACTCTTTATTTGTTAAGATTTTTTCTAAAATATTATTATCATCTCTATTTAAAGTAAGTTTAGGAACTTTACCATCTTCTGTTATTTTAAATATCTGCCTTTTTATAAATTCATCTTTTATAAACTCATTTTTTGTTACATCATAAAAAGCTTTTAAAAATAAAACTGCTGTTGTAACTCTTTGTTGACCATCTATAATAATATTTTTATTACCATCAATACCACCATCAACAATAACAATAATAGAACCAATAAAATGTGATTGAACAGATCCTGTTTCACCTGCATTTAAAATATCATTAAAAAGTTGCTCACAGTTATCTTTTTGCCAACTATAATTTCTTTGATAGACTGGTATTTTATCAATTTTGTCTTGATTTAAATATTCATATAATTTTAAAACTGTAGCTTCCATTTTTTACTCTCCTTTTTTATTACTAGTTATTTTTACCTCTTCACAAGCAACCATCTCCCAACCTCTAAAGACTAATACAATTTTTATAAACTTTCACCCATCTCATATTGTTTGAGTTGTTTAGTAGCATCTTCTATTCTCAATTTTAAAACCTCTTTATATTTTTTCTTACTTCTACTTCTATATCCTTTGTTTGACTCTACTTCACTTTTGAGAGTATAAAAGTTATTTAGGTTTAGCAGTCTTTTTTCTTGAGTACATTATAATAAACTAACCCTTTTTTTTAACTCTATAAAATTTTATTTTAATGTTGAAATTAACTCCGCTACTACTCCGATGAAATCATTATTTATTCAACAAACATTATATTAAAAAACATCTAAATATCAAAAATAAAATATTCAGTATAATACTACTCAAACAAAGGAAAGAAATTTGATGAACAATTACAACCTAATAGTAATCGGCTCTGGTGCTGCAGGAATGATCTCTGCCATCATCTCAGCAAGAGCAGGTAAAGATGTACTCCTTTTAGAAAAACTTCCAAATATTGCCTCAAAACTCAAAGCTACTGGTGGTGGGAGATGTAATCTTACAAACACTCTCTCAAATGAGGATTTTATGAAAAGTTTTGGTCGTGATGGACGCTTTATGCAAGATGCCTTGAAAGATTTTGACCATAAAAAACTTATAAGATTTTTAGAGGAGATTGGTGTAGAGACTCATGCACCTGATGGATTTCGTGTATTTCCTACTTCTCACTCTTCAGCTACTATCATCTCTGCATTAGAAGATGAGATGAAGAGAGTAGGTGTGACACTTATATGCTCCTCTAAAGTTACAAAAATTACTCACAATGAAAATAAGATAACAGGTGTTCAAACAGATAAACATAGTTATTTTGCACCAAATGTCATAATAGCAACGGGTGGTCTTGGCTATCCTACCCTTGGAGCTGAGGGAGATGGTTATGGGATGGCGATAGAACTCGGACACAAAGTCACTCAGCTTTTTCCCGCTATGACACCTCTTAAGACTAAAGAGAGTTGGGGGGCAAACTGTAGAGCGGACACAATCGCTAAAGTTACGTTAAAAGTCGATATGAAAAAACATAAAAAACTCCATGCAAAAGGCGACCTCATCTTTACAAAAAATGGGATAAGAGGACCAGTAGTTTTAGATTTTGCACGAGAGATAACACCCCTTTTAGAAAAATATGGTGAAGTTCCTCTCCTTCTCAACCTTACAAAAGGGATGAATGAAGAACAGATATCGCAACAGATAAAAAAAGAGCTCTCTAAATATCCCAATAGATCTATACTAGAACATCTAACAACCCTACTTCCATCAGCTCTTTCAACTGAACTCTGTATATTAGCAACTATAAACCCAAATGATAAATACAACAAAATAGAGGGGGTGTCTCGTGCCAAACTTATCCAACTCTTAGCATGGACACCATTAACTATAAATGGGCATGATGGTTTTAAGATGGCTATGATAACACGAGGTGGAATAAACCTCAAAGAGATAGACCCTAAAACGATGCAGAGCAAGATAGTCAAAGGCTTATACTTTTGTGGAGAGGTTATCAATATAGATGGACCATGTGGAGGGTATAATCTCCAGTGGTCGTTCTCTAGTGGGGTTTTAGCGGGAAATCTACTCAACTAAAAAAATATTTGTCACTTACTACTTTTAAGTTTTATTCCATTTACCAAAGCGTATAAGGTAGGAAGAAATAGAAGATTTAGATAAGTTCCCCAAATAAGCCCAAAACCGATAGATATAGCGATAGGTTGTAAGATAACAGCTTGACCTGTTGCATAAAAAATAAGAGTGACTAATCCTAAAAATGTTGTTATAGATGTTATGAGAATAGGACGTAGTCTCTGTTTTGCTCTTAGAAAGAACTCCTCTATTTTATGTGTACCATGTAAAAAATCCAACATAATAATTCCATCATTGATAACAACCCCTGCTAAACCAAGTATTCCTATCATAGATGGCATAGTGAGTGGTATACCTAAAAGTTTATGTCCTAACAATGCTCCCAACACTGAAAGAGGGATAACACTCATAACCATTAACACATATTTTATTTTTGAGAAGATAAAGAGCATACTTATAAATATCAGAAAAAGTGCTATAACAAGGCTACTTTTCATCTCACTTTTTAGCTGTTTATTTTTCTCCTTCTCTCCTAACAAACTTACATCGATACCTGAGAGTTCTATCTTTTTAATAGTGGGTTCAAGAAGTGTTAAAACCTCCTCTGGTGTTATGCTATGTTTATCTACATTTGCAAAAACAGTTTTGACTGTATCTCCATTGAGTTTATTTATCTTCTCATAATCTCTTATCTTTGTAATATCTGCTACATCCTTTAATGTTACATAGCGACCATCTTTAAGTGAGATATTGAAGTTTAAAAGTGTTTGAATATTATCCTTAGAGAGTGCTTTTGTTTTTATCTCCATAACCCCTTGATTGTTAAAGGTTGTTGCTTGACGAGAATCTAAAAAATATCTGCTTAACACTCTTGATACAGCAACTTCACTAAGTCCTAAACTCTCTCCATATTGGTTCAGTTTTATCTTATACTCCATCTTTCCATAGCGGATATTGTCACTAAAGTTTGCTATTCCCTCTATCGTTTGCATCTTCTGCTCTAGCTCTTTGATAGCTTTATCTAAAGAGAGTGGATCCCCTCCCAAAAGATTTATCTGAATATCACTTTTTATCAACCCTGGTCGACGCTCCATCACACCAAGTTCTACCATAGTGTATTTCTCTTTATATTTTTCGATGATTTTAGCGACTATCGGAGCGAGTTCAAAGGTCTGTTTTTCACGTATCTTCTCACTCTCATCAAAATCAAAACTAAAATTTAAAACAGGGTTTATATACCTATTTACAAAGTTTGTCTCTTTTCTATCGTAAAGTTCCATTGTGATATAAAAGACGTTATTACCTAGCTCTGTTTCTCCTGAGAGACTCTGTCGATAGCCTGTTGTTGAGGATGTTGATTTTAGGGAGAACTCCTTAGAGTGTTGCATTATCTCAAGTTCTATCGCTTTTGTTATCTCAAATGTTTCCTCTATGGGAGTGTTTATATCTAGCTTACCAGATATATAGAGTTCATTTCCATCAAAATTTGGAAAGAACTGAAACTGCATACTCTTTGCTGTTATCACACTAAAAAGAGGGATTAGAACTAAAAACATCACTAAAAATGTTTTTTTATAGTGGATATGAAAAGCTAAAAACCTCTCATAAATATTTTGCAAAGGTTTCCAATCAAACATCTCATTGCTCTTATGTAACACCTCAGAAGCATGAAGGGGTAAAAATATAAAACTCTCTATCAAAGACCCTAAAAGTATCATCACAACAACGATGGGAATCAAAATCAAAAAGAGTGCCAAATCTCCCTGCATCAAAAATATCGGTAAAAATGCAGCTGTTGTTGTCAATGTCGCTAATGTAACAGGTAAAATCATCTCCTGCACTCCTACAATAGCTGCTTGTGTGTTTTCCATACCCTCATCGATATGACGCTGTATATTTTCACCTACAACGATAGCATCATCGACCACTATCCCTATAACTATCAATGCTCCTAAAAGAGAGATTATATTGATAGAGTAGCCCATATAGTAGATAAAAAGAAGCCCTATAATAAAAGAGAATGGTATCCCTAAAGTAACTACAAATGCGATGCGAAGGTTTATTAAAATATAAAGAGATATAAAGACTAGAAGAAGCCCAAACATTAAGTTAGAGATAACTGTATCTAACCTTTTTTCAACAGGAATGGAACTATCTTGATAAAAAACAAATGTAACATCTTTATAACTCGACTCTATCTTTTTTATATAGTTTTGGAGTTTGAGAGAGAGATCTTTAGAATCCCCCTCCTCCCCTTTTGAGATAACTAAAGTTAAAGTGGTGTTATTATTAAAAGTAGCAAGAGTTTTTGCTTGTGGATACTCAATAGTTATCTCTGCTATATCGCTAAATTTA
>JAYEGK010000030.1:0-5582 GCA_034716265.1 Campylobacterota bacterium | reverse complement strand
GATGGTTTAGTGGGGCAAATCCCAGCACTTATCATCTCAACTGCAACAGGTATTATGATAACTCGTTCCTCTGGAGATGGTGACAACTTTGCAGAGGGTGCTGTTAATCAGATGATGGGTAATGCAAAAATTATGATGATAGTTGGTCTTATTATGATGCTTTTTGCTATGGTTCCAGGACTACCAACAGCTTCAATGGGACTTGTTGGTCTTCTATTTGCTATACTTGGTTGGTCGGTTTACAAATATGAAAAAGGGGAGTTTTCCATCCTTGATGTTGAACATCTTTTAAATGATAAAGGTAGCGATGAGGAGAAAGAAAAAGAGAGTGTTCAACCTAAAAAAAGCAATGAAGAGATAGCAAAAGAGGAGGAGAAAGCTCTTGAAGATATTTTAAAAGTTGAGATGTTAGAACTTACCCTTGGCTATCAACTCATCTCTCTTGCTGATAACTCTCAAGGTGGAGACCTGTTAGAACGTATACGCTCTATGAGAAGAAAAATTGCATCAGATTTTGGTTTCTTAATGCCCCAAGTTCGAATAAGAGACAACCTTCACCTAGCACCTCAACAGTATCAAATATTACTCAAAGGTATCTCTATTGGTGAGGGAACAATAGTACCTGATAAGTTTTTAGCTATGGATAGTGGTATGGCAACAGGAGAGATTCAGGGTGAGAAGACAAAAGAACCTGCATTTGGACTTGATGCTATCTGGATATTACCAGATGAGAAACAAGATGCTATTATCAATGGCTACACAGTTGTTGATCCAGCTACCGTTATCTCAACACATATGAGTGAGCTTATCAAAAGAAATGCTGAAGAGCTTCTTACTCGTCAAGAGGTTCAGACACTTATTGACAAGATTAAAGTTGATTTTCCTGTTATTATTGATGATGTGATGAAGGTTGCTTCTGTTGGTCTTATTCAAAGAGTTCTTAAAGCTCTTTTACATGAGAGAATACCACTTAAAGATATGTTAACTATCTTAGAAACTATTGCAGATATAGCTGAATTCACTAAAAATGTTGAAGTCATAACAGAACAGGTACGTGCTAAACTTTCTCGTATTATTACACAGATGTATGCAGGTGAAGATGGTGTTATTAGACTTCTTACATTCGATACAAATACAGAACAGATGATGTTAGAAAAATCGGTAGAACAGGATGGTAATAGAAATCTATTACTCAATGTAAATGAGATTAATGCACTTATTCAAGCAACAAGTACAAAAGCATCGGAACTTTTACAAAAAGGTGTTTCACCTGTTGTAATCATAGTAGATCCTCAACTGCGTCGTGGACTCGTTGAGATATTTGAGCGTTTCTCTCTGGATGTAGTTACACTCTCCCATGCAGAGATAGACGCAAGTGCCACATTTGAAGTGATGGGTTCAATATCTATAAATTAAAATTAAAACAAGGTCAAAAATGAATAACAGAATAATTCATCATCTTTCTCACATAGATTTAGATGGTTACAGTTGTCAATTGATAATGAAATATACTCCTTATGAGATAGTAAACTATAATGCAAACTATGGTGCAGAAGTTAAACAAAAACTAGATATGATTGTTGAAGCAATTAAAAAAGATAAAAAAGCTGCTCTAATTCTAATAACCGATTTAAACTTAAATCCTGACGAATCAAGATGGTTACAAAATGAAGTTTCTCAACTTAATCGTTCAAATAGAGATGTAAAAATAACTCTTTTAGACCATCACGGAAGTGGTGAAGCGAGTTCTAAAAAATATGATTGGTACTTTCTTGATATATCAAGATGTGCAACAAAAATTACTTATGATTATGCAAAAGAAAATTTTGAGTTTAATGAACCTGTATGGATGAAACAGTTTGTAGATGTTGTTAATGCTGTTGATTTATGGAAAAAAGAGGAGATAACAAACTTTGAATATGGTAAAGTTTGTATGCGTCTTGTCAATGAAACAAGAGAGTTAAATCGTACGATGTTTGCAAAAGAGGATAGTAACTATAAACTTTCTTTACTTATAGAAGCAGCGCAACTTATGGATAATAAAGATGCTCATATCATACTAGATGAGAAGATTCATCTTATAAAAAAAGCCTTCTTTCAAGTTGATGAAAACAATACTTTAGATAACTTAGCTACGAAATATATAGTTGCTCTTCTAGGTACAAAAAGATCAACAAATACTATCTACTACAAAGGCTACAAAGGTTACCTTAGCTATGCTATTGGAAATACATCTATCGTTGGTAATGGCTTTTTACTAGAGTATCCTGAGTATGACTTCATTGTTGATGTAAGCTATCGAGGTGCGATGAGTTTACGTGCAAACTTTCAAGTTAATGTAGCACAAATCGCTAAGGAGTGGTCTAACGGTGGGGGACACCCAAATGCAGCAGGTGGTCGCATAATGGGATTTAAAGAGCAATACCGTTACGATAAAGTAAAACAGCAGATAGAGGAGATTATCAACGATAAAGAGGCTGTTGCTGGAGATTTGGAATATAAAATAGAAAACTAGGTATCAATTTACACCTAGTTGTTTAAAAAATATCTCTCTATTCCATTAGCAAGTCCAGTTGCTAACCTCTTTTGATACCTATTACTTACTAAACGTCTTGCTTCTCTTGGATTTGTAATAAAACCGATTTCAACTAATACTGATGGCATCTGAGCACCAATAAGAACCCAAAATGGTCCCTCTCTTACTCCACCATCATGTATATTGTTGTAGTTTTTCTTTAAAGATCCTAACATCCCTCTTTGTAAATCTATAGCCAACTTATTAGATGCTACCATATTGTGTGAACCAAGAGTATTTAAAAAACTCTCTTTTCCATAAAAGTTCAGATCGCTAAGGTCAGCAGAGTTCTCTTTTTCAGCAACTTTCTTTGCTCTGTTAGAACGAGATTTTGAAAGAAAATAACACTCTACTCCATGCACTTTATCTGCATTTTTCTTTGCAACAGCATTTGCATGGATACTAATAAATATATCTGCTCTTTTTTTATTTGCATACTTTGTTCTGTCACTGAGTTTAACAAACTTATCACTATCGCGAGTCATATAAACTCTATACCCTCGTGATTTTAAAATATCTCTTAACTTCTTAGCAACATCAACTACAACTACTTTTTCTCTATATTTTCTATACCCTACTGCTCCAGGATCTTTACCCCCATGACCAGCATCTATAACAATCACTTTATTTCTATCTAAACGTTTTGGTGTCATATATTTAGAGATATAACTACTCTTCTCTTGCTCTACTTTTGGTGAAGATTTTTTTCTCTTTTGAGAGAAAGCTGTAACTTGTAGTTTATTGAAATTGATTGAATGAGATATTTTCAAAAGTTTATCATGCTCTATAACCAATCTAAGAACATTCGATTTATACTGTGCTAATCTAACTCTTAAAATATTCGATTTTCGTATATTTTGTGCTCTTTTAATTTCAGAAGTTTTAATATCAAAAACATATTTATATCTTCTCTTTTTCTCATCAAAAAGAGTAAAATAGTTAATTTTATTTGCCTCTAGTTTTTTATCAAAAGAGAGAACTAAGGTATCATCTTGCCACTTAGCAGATTTTAATATATGTGAAGATTTTACTCTAAAGTTTTGCTCTTTTTTGATTTTTTGCTCTATCTTTTGAACTTTTTTAGTTGTAGTTTTTACAGAGGAGAGTTCATTAGAGTATTGTGCTATATCGATATGAAGTTTTTTTCCACTCTTTACTATTCCCTTTAAAGAGCTTATTTTTAATTTTTCATTATCACTCATAATAGAGCGTAAGTAGAGATTTTTATAATCATTATATGCACGAAACTGCTTACTCTTATCATCTGATTTAATAAGAGTATTTGCACGCTTTAATATAGCATCATTGTTCAATGCCTGAAGAGTGAAAGCAAAGATAAAAAGTAAAAAGAGAGATCGAAACATCTAGTAGCTATTCACCCTCAATCAATTTCGTTAAAAGCTCTTTTACAGAGATGATCTCTTTTAACTTATATCCATTTGAACCAGAGAAGAAGAGTCCAGTATCGAGTTTACCTAAATAAGCATCACTCAATCTATCAGCGATACAAAAACCAACCTCTCTTGCTTCCACTCCACGATTACATGGTGCTACACAGTTAGAGATACACTTAATCTCTGGACCCTCTCGCTTTTCAACAAGATGAGTTAAATTTGTAATCACTCCTTGAGCGGGGTATCCTACTGGAGATGATAGAAGCTCAATATCCTCCTCTTTTGCATCAAGAAGAACCTGTTTTAGATTTTCATGTGCATCACACTCATGAGTACCTATGAAACGTGTACCCATCTGTACACCTCTTGCTCCAAGTTGAAACATCTCTTCTATATCATTTTTATCCCAAACTCCACCCGCTGCAATCACTGGAATATCTCCCCATTTAGCCGCTTCTTCAACTACGGGTGCAACAATATTTTCCAATTGATTTTCAGGAAGTTTACACTGCTCATATGAGAAACCTTGATGTCCTCCACTTTTAGGACCCTCAACAATTACCGCATCAGGAACTCTGTTGTATCTTTTTTGCCAACGTTTACAGATTATTTTTAAAGCTTTTGGAGAGGAGACAATAGGAACGAGTGCTACATCTGGATACCCTTCAGTAAACTCTGGCATGTTAGTGGGAAGTCCTGCACCTGTGATGATAATATCTGCACCAAATTCACATGCATTTTTAACAGTATCACCATAACCACTCATAGCATATAAGATATTCACAGCTAAAGGTTTCTCTCCACAAACTTTTCTTGCATTGTCAACAATCGCTTTGAGTCCATCTTTAGAATAAAAATTTGTCTCTGAAAGTGGTCTATCTGAAACTAATTTTCCTGCATATTTTTTATTATCATAATAACCTGTTCCAACGGAACTAATCACACCCAGTCCACCCTCTTTTGAAACATTTCCTGCTAGTTTATCCCAGCTAATACCAACACCCATACCACCTTGAACGATAGGTTTTTCGATTATATGTTTTCCAATTTTTAATGGTTTAAAGCTCATTAGTTTACCTTTAATTTAGCAAATTTTCTTTTTCCAACTTGAAGTAGGTACTCACCAGCTGAAAGTTGTAACTGCATATCTGAGATTTTTTCTTGGTTTATTTTAACACCACCTTGCTTAATATCTCTTCTAGCTTGTGAAGTTGATGGTTCGATGTTACAATCTACCAATGCCTTTGCTATCCAGATCTCTCCATCACAAGAAAACTCAGCAATATCGGTTGGAATCTGACTCTTTGCATGAACTTTATCAAACTCCTCTTTTGCTTTCTGTGCCAACTCTGCACTATGAAAACGTTCTGTTATCTCTAATGCTAAAGACTCTTTTACTTTTTTAGGATGCAAAGAGCTATCTTTCACACTCTTCTTCATACTCTCTATCTCATCTAAAGATTTTGTACTTAAAAGCTCAAAATATCTCCACATAAGTTCATCAGAGATACTTAACACCTTTCCAAACATATCATTAGGTTCATCAGAAACACCAATATAGTTTCCTAAAGATTTACTCATCTTAGCAACACCATCAAGACCCTCTAAAATAG
>JAYEGK010000029.1:0-5593 GCA_034716265.1 Campylobacterota bacterium | reverse complement strand
AAACCATAAGGGCCTTTTTTCTTAATACGTGAAAATGATTTTAAGATGTTATATGGATGAAAACTGACACCTCTCATCTCTAAATCATTCAGATGATGATTGGTACGTCCTGTGCTTAATGCTCCTTTACTCATATCGATATTTGAGATTTTATACGCACCCCCTTGTGCAGCAGCGATAGAAAATGCACAGGTGTAAGAGAAGAGATTTAAGACACTTCTATCCTTAGAGTTCTCCTTGACAAAAGTACGTCCATTTTTCATATCTGGAAAATATCCGCTATTACGATTTGAGAGGAGATTAAGCTTAATCTTCATCCCATTTTCAACAACATAAAGCTCATTATCAAGCTCCCCCACTATAACTTCACCTGGACTCCCTTTTATATATCTTCTTTGTAAAACAATAGTTGTGTGTTGTGTAGTTTTTATAAACCCTTGAAGCATCTCTAAAAGTTCACTCTCCTGAACCTCTTCCTTATAAAGAGCTACACTTAAAACAGTATCGATGGAGTCTATCGTAAGATGTTTATACCCCTCATAAAGTCCACCTCGACCATGAAAAAGGCGTTTAAACTCTTCTGTTAAATCTTTTGAACTCTTTTGTAAATATATCTCTATATCTTCTATCGTCATCTATTTTCTCCTTCATCTAGTCTCCAATAATAAACATACCTACTTCGCTCACTACTAAATAACTCATTTTCACTAGAGTAAACTCCTACTTTAGAGCTAGGGCTAATCCCTACACAGTAAACAAGAAAATCACTTTTAATATGATAATCTTTCACACCCTCTTGATAAACTGCTACTCCCCTATCTTGTCCAGCGGTAACTAAAACACCTTTAGCATAAGCGATATGATACACATTATCAACATTTTGAGAGGAGAAAGTTTTGATTAGCTTAGAGGTTGCAACATCTCTAAGCTGTATCTCTCCACTCTCATCAGAGATAAAAACACTATCTCTGTCTTCACTTAAAACTATATCACCAAGGGTACTTTGTGATATATGTTTGTTATACAAGCTATATTGTTCACCAATATCATAAACCACCATCTCAGATGCAAATGTCCCTAACAATATCTTTTCATCATCTGTAAACCGAACCTCTTTTATAGTAAGCTTTTTACTCTCATCTATAATCTTACGAAGTTGATGATTTTTATATATCCAAACATTTCGATAAGCACTCTTTCCAATACTCACTAACAAAACTTGCCCATCTTGATAATCAACACTAATAATATTTTGAGGAACAAGTTTTTGTAACTTTGTAGTTATAGGATTTAAAACTATCTGTTGTACTATTTTTTGACTCTTTAAGTCAAATATATCAACTGTCCCAGCATCGTTTGCTATATAAATTTTCTTTTGAGCTACTAAAATTATGAGTAGCTTTTTCATTTCACTATATCTTTTCCCAAAAAGTCCCATTAGGAGTATCCATAATAGAAACTCCATACTCTAGTATCTCATCACGAAGAGTATCTGAGAGTTCAAAGTTTTTCTCTTTTTTAGCATCTCTGCGTTGGATTATCAAACTATCTATTCTCTCTTTTGTTTTATCATCCATTCCAAACTGAAAATAGTTAAATGGATTTTGAACACCAAAACCTAAAATAGTTTCTATATAGAAAAGATTAGAGATAGTTTCTCTCTTGAGAACTTTATGTTTTCCTGATCTATCAAGTGTTTCATTTGCATTTGATATCATCTCATCTATAAGAGCAAGAGCAGAAGATATATTCATATCATCACTTAACACCTTTAATATAGCCTCTTGAAACTTTGTACTCTCTCTATTTTCAGCCAATCCAAAAAGACGTTTTTTCAATCTATAAATCTTGTCTAAACGCTTTTTAGCGATAGTTAAATCCTCTGTATTGAAGTTAAAATCAGTTCGATAGTGGGTACTAAGAAGATAAAAACGTAAAGCCTCTCCATCATACTCCTTGAGAGCATCTTTTAGAAAAAAACTATTTCCTAAAGATTTGCTCATCTTCTCACCATCTATATTTACAAAACCGTTATGCATCCAGTAGTTTGCTAAAGAGTGATTTGATGCACAACGTGTTTGTGCAGCTTCATTTTCATGATGAGGAAAAAGCAGATCAGCACCCCCTCCATGAATATCCACAGCAAACTCTTGCCCCTCAACTGCTAAATGCTTCTCTATCATCGCTGAACACTCTAGGTGCCAACCAGGACGCCCTGCTCCAAATGGACTCTCAAATGTAATACTATCATCTTTTACAGATTTCCAAAGAGCAAAATCCGCAGAGTTTTTCTTTAAAGATGAGGACTCTACACGCTCTTGTCTATCATCCTCATCCTGTACACGTGAAGAGAGAGTAAGATATTTACTATCACTTGATGTATCAAAATAAACATCGCCATCTTGTGTTGCATAAGCATGACCATTATCTATAAGCTTCTGTATCATCTCATACATCGCATCTAAAGACTCTGTTGCTTTTGGTTCTATATCTGGTCGAGAAACACCTATCGCTTGCATCTCTTTATGAAAGGCTGAAGTATAAAACTCTGTAATCTCTTTTATCTCTTTACCCTGTTCTATCGCTTTTTTAATGATTTTATCATCTATATCTGTAATATTTCTAGCATACGTTACATCATAACCCTCCGCTTTTAAAACTCGTGTAAGGAGGTCAAATACTAAAGCAGATTTTGCATGTCCGAGATGTGCATCATCATATACGGTTGGACCACATACATAGAGAGAAACTTTTCCCTCTACCAACGAAGTAAACTCACGTTTTGTCTTTTTTACTGAATCAAATATTGTCATTAAAGTTCCATTTTAAACTATTTCATCTCTATGATGTTCTTTCGTCGAAGTATATCATTATGTGCTATAATCATCATATGAAAACAGATAAAATATCAAAATTAGAACTATTAATAGACCAACTAGACCTCAACGAACATATAGCCCAATTTCAAAGCTTCTTTTCTCGTAAAAGTTCTCTCTACATAGAGGGTGACCAAGAGCTTCACTTTCGCTATATCAAAGCTCTGGACAAACTGGAGTTTAAAGCACCCCCTAAAGTAGCAGATTTTTATCAAATAAAAGGACATCTTAAAAAGAGAGGTGTTCTCAATTTTGAACAGATTTTTGAGATAGTAAAGATTGTACGATACTTTAGATACTTTAATAACCGTCAGCTTGATGGAATTATTGGTGAGTGGATGGGGAAATTTATTATCCCTCCAAAGTTCACAGAGATCGAAAAATATTTTACTAATGATGGGAAGTTTGAGGAAAATCTTGATGAAAATCTTTTTGGACTCAGTGCAAGAATCAAAGAACATAAAAACAATATAAGTAGCTCTCTCAAACGTATGATGAGTAGCTCTAAACTTGCAGGATATTTAGTGGATACACAGGTACACTTTCTCAATAATGAGGAGTGTCTTTTAGTTCGTGGTGGTTTCAACCATGTTTTAAAAGGAGCTGTTGTTGGACGTAGTACAAACGGTTTTTTCTATGTTTCTCCAGACACTATTATGAAATCTAAAGAGAAGATACGTTTTATAGAGCAGGAGCGTGAAGCTATCTTTTATAGATATAACAAAGAGTTTTCTCTAAAATTAGCAGAGATACAACCCTTTATAAATTTTATAGATAAAGAGTTTACAAAATTTGACAACTACCAATCTCGTGTCCTTTTTGCACAGAGTAAAAACTACCAACTTATAAAATCAAAAAATGATTCTAAGATAGTTTTAACAGATTTTGTTCACCCTGCTCTACATAATGCCAAACCTATTAGTGTAGATTTTTCTAAAAATATTTTGATGATTACTGGTGTAAATGCTGGTGGTAAAACGATGCTTCTAAAATCTATCTTGGCCTCTGCATTTATGGCAAAATATATTATCCCTATGAAGTTACATGAGGAAAAATCAGATATCGGTTCTTTTAAAACTGTACTCTCTATCATCGATGACCCTCAAAATGTTAAAAATGATATATCTACATTTGCTGGACGTATGCAGGAGTTTTCCCGTATATTTGAACATAAATCTGCACTTGTTGGAGTTGATGAGATAGAGTTAGGAACAGATAGTGATGAAGCAGCAGCACTTTTTAAAGTGATACTCGATGACCTTATCAAACGAGGTCAAAAAGTTGTTGTAACTACACACCACAAACGTCTTGCTGCTCTTATGGCTGACCGTGATGATGTTGAACTAATGGCTGCTATCTATGATGAAGAGCATAGAAAACCTACTTATGAGTTTATGCAAGGGATTATCGGTAAAAGTTATGCTTTTGAAACTGCTAGTCGTTACGGTATCTCAAACACTATCGTAAAAGAAGCCAAATCTGTTTATGGGGACAACTCTGAAAAACTAAGCCTTTTAATAGAGCGTGGGTCTCAACTTGAACGTGAACTTAAAAATAAGCATAAAAAAGTTGATCTAAAACTTGAAGAGTTACGATTAAAAGAGATTGGAATAAAAGAGCAACGTGAGAAACTTTTCAAAGAGTTAGATGAGCAACGCTTTGCACTCAAAAGAAGTTATGATGTAGCGATAAGTGAAGCAAAATCAGCCGCAAAAGCTGGGGATACTCAATCTATCCACCGTGCTATGAATAAAGCAAATAAAACTCTCCCTCAAGATAAAAAAGAGGAGACAAAAAGAGATGTAGCTTTTAATATTGGCGATACTGTAAAATATCACTCTCAAAAGGGTATCATTATCTCTATAAAGGGAAAAAATGATGCAACTATCGAGGTAGATGGTATGCGTGTACGTGTTAAAACAAAACATCTTAAACATACTCAGATTGTAAAACAAAAAGCTAAAACTGATGTGAAAGTTCATGTAGAGAAACGCTCAGGACTAAAATGTGACCTACATGGGATGAGAGCAGATGAAGCGTGTGAAGTGCTAGATAAGTTTCTAAGTGATGCCCTTCTTAATGGTTGGGATGAAGTTATTGTCTATCACGGTATAGGAACAGGAAAACTCTCTTATGCTGTTAAAAACTTTTTATTAGCACATCCAAGAGTAACAAAGTTTGATGATGCACCACAACATTTAGGTGGATTTGGAGCTAAGATAGTAGAGTTGTAAAGATTCTACTTCTCTAAAACAAAAACTTTAATATCAAACTTATTGGTTACTTTTCGTAATCTTTTTAGATAGCGAGTATCTTTTTCTCCAACTATCAAACCTATGGCTGGATCTTTTCCTGTCATCTGGGCATAGAAGAGAGCTTGACCTATACTTTCAGCCCACTTTTTAGCAAAATCAACCTCAATAGCATAATCATCAGTCAAACAATCAACACGTGTTCTATCCTCTAATCTATGCTCTATAACACCATCAAGTTTTTTACACATCTTTTCTTGATAATATTTTTCATATTTTTTAACAGGTTCTCTCTCCTGCTCTTTCTCTTGAGATGTGAATATAAAGAACATCACTAGCACACCTAAAACAATAAATATAGACATTCCTAAAACAGGAACTCAATTAGCAGACATTAAGAAAAATATTGAAGCCTTAGAAGAAAAATATAATCCAGTTAAAAAAGTTGAAATTACATGGGAAAAA
>JAYEGK010000028.1:0-5659 GCA_034716265.1 Campylobacterota bacterium | reverse complement strand
ACTTTTAATGTCGGATGCACCCGCTGTTATAGCACCCGCTTTTAGTTTTGTAAGACCACGAGCTAGTTGTGCTTTAATTGGTTGGGTGTTTTTTTTAATCGCTTCATCAAAATAACTAATAGCTAAGGGATAATCACCTATTCTAGAGTAGAGAAGGGCGATATTGAAATCATCTTCATTGCTTAGCTGTTTTTCCATAACTTCGATAGCTTCATAGTTGTTTCCAAAGAGTGCTAACATCTTTGACTTAAGATGTTTTTGAACTTGAGGATACTCATCTGAGGGGTTATGTTTAAGAGCAGTTAATGCTTCTAAATAGTTGTTGTTATAGTAGTTTACTAAACTATAGTAGTAGGAATAAAGAGGAGAATCCACCTCATAAGATAGATAGACCTGTGCTAAATCGATATAGTATTTAAAACTCTCTTCATCATTGAGATGTAAAGAACAAACAGCTGCATTGATGGAACTTACACACCGTTTTTCATCATTACTGATAGCTTTTTTAAAGCTTGAGAGGGCTATTGCATATTGTTTGTTTTTTAGTTGAGCAACACCAAGATTGTAGAGAGATATCGCTTCACTATATGTAGCTATCTTCTCATATAAAAATAGGGCATCAGATTTAGAACCGCTAGAGTAGAGGTAGTTTGCTTTTGCGATCATATTTTCAAGTTTACTAGGCTCTATCTGTTTTGTTGGTTTCTCTTGGAGTTTTGTTTCAATAAAACTCATCTCTGGTTCTATATCACTCTCTTTATCTGAAGATTTTAGGATAATGATAGTTACTGTAATAGCTATTACAATAAAAGCGATACCTGCTCCAGCTAATATAATTATTTTTTTATGTTTAGCTTCATCATCCTCTTTTGGAGGAGGTGGAATCTCTTCATTTTCATTTTTTAAACCAGCAGCTTCATTCTCCTCTATAATAATTATACTTTCATCTGTATTTTCGCTATTTTCAGCCATATAATCCCTTTAAAAAATAGTATTTAATCTTTTATCGCTCTATTACGAGCTTCAAATAGTTTTAAGATTGTTAGAAAAAATGCTGTGATGGCAGGTCCTAAAATCATTCCCCAAAAACCAAAAGTAGTAAGTCCTGCGATGATAGCAAAGAAGATGAGAAGTTCATTCATTCTTTTATCTGCATCATCCAGAAGTCTAATATTTATCTCTTTTATTATCAGTGGTTTGATAAATGTATCTGCAATAATCGATATCATAATAATAGAGTAGAGAGAGATAAAGATAGCACTAGAGATATTCCCTATCGAGAGTTCATAAATCATAAAAGGTATCCACATTAAAGCACCCCCTACAATAGGGATTAGTGATGCAAAACCATACATAATACCAAATAGTAAGCCGTTATAACCCATAAATGAGATGGCGATACCAAAGAGGACTCCTTGAAACATAGCATTTACAATAATAGAATAAAAAACTACACTCATAACAGCAGAGAGCTCTTTGACTAAAATATCGGTTTCAGCAGAGGATATATGAACAACACGTTTTAAAAATGCACTCATGCTTGCACCATTATATTGAATAAAAAAATAAAAAACTATAACTAAAAAGGCATTTTTTACAAAACCAGCACTAAAAGCACCGATTTTTGTTGTCATCGATATAGTGATTGTTGTTATCGACTTAATATCTATATCTGTAATAACATCATCGATATAGGGTTGTAGAAATAATAGATAATCTGGAGGAGTGCTAATCAAACTTTTGATATAGAGTTCAATATTGTAAAATACCTGTGGTTCAAGAGAGTTGAGCTTTATCGTTAGAGTTGTTAAGAAATATCCAAGTGGTGCAAAAAACATTGTGGCTAAGAGAAAACTTGATATAGAAGCGGCTATGAAGTTATTTTTAAAGTATTTTTCTAAAAATGTTTGTATCTCTGATGTTGAAACAGCGAGTAAAGAGGCGATAGTGATAATAAATAGAAATGGAAGATATAAGATATACATAAAATAGAGAGAGATTGCAAAAAGAATTGCTACAAAATAATGCTGCTTCACTATTTATTTACCTCTTGAGGCAGTTCTGGTGGGGTGATATTTAAAATATCATAAGTAATAGGTGTTGCTTTTCTTCCCTTAGCAGTTCTCTCTAAATAACCATTTGCTATAAGGTATGGTTCAAGTACATCCTCTACTGTTCCCTCATCTTCACTGAGAGAAGCCGCTATTGAACTCAGTCCCATAGCTCTTCCTTTTGCTTCAGCTAAAAGATGTAAAAGTCTTAAATCCATCTCATCGAAGCCATGTGAGTTTATACCTAGCTCATTTAAAGCATATTGTGTTGTGTTGTAGTTTATATTGTTTTCATCTGCAACATCTGCGAAATCTCTAACACGTCGCAGAAGTCTTAGTGCTATACGGGGTGTTCCACGACTTCTTTTTGCTATCTCTATCGATGCTTGATTTATAATCTCTTTATCAAGTTTATTGGATGCTTGAGTGATGATTTTTGCTAACTCATTGGATGTATAAAACTGCATTCGAAAGCTCATACCAAATCTATCTCTTAGCGGATTTGAAAGCATACCAGCTCTTGTTGTTGCTCCTATGAGAGTAAACCTAGGAAGGTCAATCTTTACTGTTTGGGCAGCTGGTCCACTTCCTATGATTATATCTATTCTAAAATCTTCCATTGAGGAGTAAAGTATCTCTTCAACAGCAGGAGAGAGACGATGAATCTCATCAATAAAAAGTATATCTCCCTCTTCAAGATTTGTTAAGATAGCAGCTAAATCTCCACTTTTTTCTATCATTGGAGCTGATGTTACTTTTATATTTGCACTCATCTCATTGGCGATAATAAGTGCTAATGTTGTTTTTCCAAGTCCAGGGGGTCCAAAAAAGAGAACATGATCGAGTGCTTCGGATCGTTTTTTACTTGCTTCTATAAAAACAGCAAGGTTTTTTTTGATTTTTTCTTGACCAATATATTCACTCCAAGCATCTGGACGAAGAGTTACTTCTGAACTCTCCTCCTCTATGTCAAAAGTTTCTATCTCTACTAATCTTTCCATTTACAATAGTACTTTAATAGGTGTGAATTTCTTGTGGAAATTCACGTGATTGTACTTCATTGGAGTAGTTTTTAACTGCATCTCTTACTAAGGAAGCACCATCCATATATTTTTTAACAAATTTTGGAGTGAACTCCTCAAAAAGTCCTAACATATCTGAAAAAACCAATACTTGACCATCAACACCATTTCCAGCACCTATACCGATAACAGGAACATCAACACATAACGCTACTTCAGTTGCTACCTCCGCTTTTACTCCCTCTATAACGATACAAAAAGCTCCTGCATCCTCGATAGCTCTTGCATCTTCTATAAGTTGAAGTTGCTCCTGCGTCGTTTTACCTTTAACCCTGTAACCACCATCACCACGAACAGATTGAGGTAGAAGACCGATATGTCCACAAACCGCTATTCCATTATCTGTAAGGTGTTTAATAACATCAGCTTTCTCTTCACCACCCTCTATCTTTACACAATCAGCAGATGTTTTTTGAAATACTTGTATAGCATTTTTTAAAGCATCTTTTCTGTTTGTATATGTTCCAAATGGCATATCACATATCACAAAACTGTTTTTTGCACCTTGACAAACTGCATTTGTATGGTAAATCATCTGCTCTAGCGTTGTACCTATCGTATCCTCTTTACCTGCAAAACTCATATTGAGGCTATCGCCTACAAGGATCATATCTGCACTCTCTTGAAGAAGTGTTGCAAATAGTGCATCATAGGCAGTTATCATTACGAGAGGTTTGACACCTTTAGCTTTTTTTATAGAATTTATAGTTATTTTTTTATTCATTGGAAACTCTTTTAGTTAAATCTTTTAATTATGGAGAATTTTAACTAAATTAATTAATTTTAACAAACTTCAAAGCTTTAGAGTTCACAAAAGCTAGATTATACCATTGTACTTTAGGTGCGATGAGGTTTAATCGGAGAGGATTGGAACTTCTTGAGAGAGCTACATAAAACTGCGATGGAACAAAAATCTCATTTGTCTCTATAATCAAATCTTCGATAGACATCCCTTGTGATTTATGGATAGTGATCGCAAAGGCTAATTTTACAGGAAACTGATAGATACTAAAGAGGGACTCCTCTATCAACTCTTTGACACCATCAACAGTTTTCTCTATCCACTCTGTTTTATCTTGAACTGTTGCTTCGAGTTTAACTATCTTTTTATCCTTTTTTTGAATATAGATAAAGTTTTCATCTATATTGATAATAACTCCTCGCTCCCCATTAAAATAGTTCCAAGAGTTTCGAGTGAATAAAATAGGTGCATCTACCTTTAACTCTAAGAATTTCTCTATTCTAGCATCTTTCATAAATCTTTTGACCTCATACTCTTTAGTAGATTTTTTATGTATGATTATCTGAGCCTCTTTTGTAAAAACTTTGTTATCTATAAACTCTAATTGGATTCTATTATGGGTATCAGAGGAGCTGTTTTTTCCAAAAAGAAAGGTAGATTTGCTCAAATCATTTGGAAGAGGTTTTATATAGCTATTGAGATGATTATGAATATTTTCATCTATCTGTCCAAAACGTATATTATTTAAAAGAGATATAAATTGTCGATCATCTGTTCTATATATCTCTGTGAGTTCTATCTTTTCAAATTCACAACTTTTCCAACTTTGAGATTCAAAAGCAAACTTAACTTCACCACCTCCACGAAGAACAGGTGGTAGTTGTAAAAAATCACCAACAACAAGAAGTGAACCTTGGAAGTTAGACTGTTCTAAGCGTAGGTTTATCATCTCAAAAAGAGTATCACTCACCATCGATATCTCATCTATTACGATAAGATCCATCGAAGATATGAGTTTTTTTATCTTTTTTTTTACCTCAAGTTTACCATCTCTTTGTAACTCTTTTATATCCGAAGCCAATCCTAGGTCTAAAAAACTATGAAGAGTTTGTCCACCTATCAATGTTGCAGCCATACCTGTTGAAGCTAACTTCGCAACTTTTTTTGCATCCTCTTCAAACTCTTGGATGATTTTACGCAGATGTGTTGTTTTACCAACTCCAGCACCACCTGTGAGAAAAATATTTTTATTAGATTTTAGGTTTTGGAGTATCTGTTTTAGGTGGTTCATAAAATTTTATTGTTATTGATATTTTGAAGTGCTTTTATAAGTGTAATATGTTGTAGTCCAAACTTATCCATTAGATCTAAAATATCTTTTGGAACCTCTTGTGCTATATTTCCCTCTAAGTCGATAAGGGAGTTTACTATGTGGTTTGCGACACAAAGTTTTTGAAGTTCAGGGGAAGCATCTTTTGGATTGTCACTATACTCGATAATCTCTATTAAATCTGCAGAGAGGTTCAGATATCTAATGATTTGCGCACTTACATAGGAGGTTGTTGTATTCAATAGAAGGTACTCTGTATATCTAAAATCAAACAGTTCACTAAGTTCTTTAAAAAGAGGGGTACTATCACTCTCTATTAGCTCTTTTACTATGAGAATTTGACCTATATTACTTAAAATAGCAGTAGAGGATAGAAGGGATAGATCAGCGATAGATACTTTTGAATACCATTTAATCATCAAAAATAGCTTACTAATAGCTATTTTTGAAAATA
>JAYEGK010000027.1:0-5663 GCA_034716265.1 Campylobacterota bacterium | reverse complement strand
TCTTTAGATGATGTGGATATTGAAAATGTTCTCAACAGAATTGAGGAGTTGAGTGGACTCAAAAAACGTTATGGAACGATAGAGGAAGCCCTTGAGTATAAGGAACAAAAAAAAATAGAGTTGATAGAGTATGAAAATATAGAGATAGAAAAAGGTGATTTACAAAAGAGATATGAGGTGTTGAGTCAAGAGCTACAGAGTTTAGCAGAACAACTGAGTTCATTAAGAAAAGTGGAACTTAAAAGTTTCTCTAAAGAGTTAAACAGATATCTAAAAGAGCTTTATCTACGGGATGCTCAGATAGAGATAAAAGATGTAGAGTATCAATATTTTGGAAAAGATGAGATATATATCACACTCAACAACACCGAACTTCAAAAGATAAGTACAGGGGAGTTCAATAGATTACGTCTAGCTATTTTAGCACTAAAATCTGAAAATATGAATCAAGATGGTGGAGTTTTAATGCTCGATGAGATAGATGCAAATCTCAGTGGAGAGGAGTCTATGAGTGTGGCAAAAGTATTAAGACAGCTCTCAAAGCATTTTCAGATATTTGTGATTTCACATCAACCACAACTAACATCTATGGGAGATCAACACTTTTTAGTCTATAAAGATAAAAAAAACTCCTATGTGAAAAAACTCTCCTCTATTGAAAAGGTAGATGAGATAGCTAGGATTATTAGTGGAGATAGTGTTTCAGCTGAAGCTAAAGAGTTTGCTAAGGAGCTTTTGGAGGTTAATAGGGTAGGATATTAGCAAATTTTAAAAACTAATAACTCAAAAAGGTTTCCTATGGATATACAACTTCAGATAGAAAATATTATCGAAAAAAAGGGTTCAGATTTTGAACTCTCTAAACTTTTTAAAACCTACATTAAAGAGTATAAAAGTTCACTGTTGGAGCTGTTTACAAAAAATCAAGGGAAAGATTTTTTAGTAAAACATACTCGTAAACTAGACTCCATTATTACTCTTATGTATAAAACTATTTTACGCCGTTTATTTGGAAACTATATCCCTATGCGAAACTCTATCCCTATCGCTGTTGTTGCACTTGGAAGTTATGGACGGGAGCAACTCTCTGTGCATAGTGATATAGACCTCTTGATAGTTTATGAGAAAATAGAGGGGTTTAATACAGAGCTAATCATAGAAAAGCTGTTTTATTTAGCACTTGATTCTGGACTTAAACTTGGACATAGAGTTCATGATGTTACAGATCTTTTTCACTCAGCAGAGGAAGATATAACTATTCGAACAGCATTAATGGAATCTCGCTTTATAACAGGGTCAAATTTTGCATGGCAAGCAACTCAAAAAGAGTTAAATAAAATAAGATTATATAAGCAAAAAGAGTTTATCTTAGCAAAGGTTGAAGAGGCTCAAATCCGTCGTAAAAAATACCCAACCTCTATGCAACCAAATATAAAAGAGAGTGTAGGAGGACTTCGTGATACACAGCTCACCTTTTGGATAGCACAAACTATCTATGGAGTGAAAAGTTTAAAAGAGCTGACACAAACTCTTTTTTCAGAGGAGGAGTATAGAGAGTATAGAGTAGCTATTGAACTTCTATTTCGTGTAAGAACAGCTTTACATCTAATAGCAAATAAACAGGAGGATAGATTACTATTAGAGTTTATGCCTCAAGTTACTCAGATGTTAGGGTTTAAAAATGACAAAAAGATGGCAAGTAAAGTTTTTCAAGCGCAATGGCGAGTAAGTAACTTTACTCAGATTTTTGCAAAAAAGATGGTGAGACCCTATATCATCGATATGAACTATATGAAAGAGCTCAAAAAACATCGACTCTCTAAAGGGATCTATGAGTATGACTCCCGTATATATGCATCCTATAAGCTAAAATATCAATCTATCAATATTTTACTAGAACTTCTTATCTCACTTGAAGATAAGTTCTATCATTTTGATGCTGGAATATTAAATCAGTTTACCTATACAAAAATATCGCATCCTTTAACAAAAAAAACATATACACTTTTAAAAGAGCTTTTTAAAAGAGAGCACTCCTACTCCTTTTTTAAACTTTTTCATGATGCAGGTATATTACATAGACTTTTTTCAAATTTTCGTAAAGTGTTACATCTTCCTCAATTTGATGGTTATCATCATTATCCAGTAGATATTCACTCTTTGAAATCTGTTGAAGCTTTAGAAAATATTAGTGACCCCTTTATCAAACAGCTTTATAGTGAACTTAATGAAGAGGAGAGGGTAGTTTTAAAAATAGTAACACTTTTTCATGATACAGGTAAAGGGAGAAAGCAAAATCATAGTGAAGTTGGTGCAAAACTGATAGTTGCTTTTACCAAACATATGAAACTCAAAGAAAAATCGATGGAGAGAGCAGTTACACTTATAAAACAACATATAACGATGAGTAGTGTAGCATTTAAAGAGAATATTCATAATGAAAAGACTCTTTATAAATTTATGGCACAAGTGGGGGATGCAAAAAACTTAAAACTTTTATATATTTTAACCTATGCAGATATTAATGGTGTTGGAGGAGAAGCATATAGCTCTTTTAATGCTAAATTACTTTATGACCTTTATCTTAGTGCTTTAGAGATTGCTGAAAATAGTGACCGAATTACAGATGCGATGAAACGTTTAAATATAGAAAAACGTGTTAAAAATCTTGATGAATTTAAAAGTTTAGGGCGATTGTTACAAAAAAAGATACTCTCTATTGAATCAAACCTCTTCTTTTTTAAACATACTCCAAAAGATATAGTAGCAATAGTAAAAAAGGCTAAAGAGGTAAAGGAATATAGTTTAAGTATCTCAAATGAGAGTTCCCTTAGTATAGAGATATATAGAAAAATCCCACTTAATATCGGGTTTTTACTTGCAAAATTAAAACGTTTAGATGTAGGTTCTATGGAGATATTTACACTTTTTAATGATGTGAAATATTTTAAAATAGAGTTTTTACAAAATATTCAAAGTGATGAAGTTTTAGAAGTAAAAGAGATAATAGAGGAAGCTTTTAAAGTTAAAGAAAATATCAATTTAGAAGATATTAAAATTAAAAAGAGTGAAATTAGTGTAGATTGTGACCACTCTCTTGTACATGCTGAACTAAATGTACATACATCAAATCAAAGAGGACTACTCGCATATATAATGAATGGATTTGAGGAGTTGGGGATAAATATTGTGACTGCAAAGATACATAGTTCCAAACATAAGGTAAGAGATACTTTTTTAATGGAAAAAAAGAATGATATATGTAATAATATTACAGATGTTTATCAACTGTTGACTCAAGAAAACAGCTAAAACTCACAGTAAATTCACTGATGAATGATATACTGTCAATAATATTTATGATTTATTAACAAAGGAAAACTAAATGTGTGGAATTGTTGGATATTTAGGGGAAAAAGATACTAAAGAGATCTTAATAGAGGGACTCAAAGAGTTAGAGTATCGTGGGTATGACTCAGCAGGTATAGCTGTTTTATCAAATGGACAATTTAATAGCTTTAAAGCGACTGGAAAATTAGTAAATCTTGAAGAGAAAACTAATGAGTTTAAAACAGATAGTTTTTCTGCTGGTATCGGTCATACACGTTGGGCTACTCATGGAAAACCAACAGAGTTAAATGCTCACCCTCATGCAGGGGAAAGCTCTTTTGTTGTTCATAATGGAATAATTGAAAATTATGCAGAGTTGAAAAAAGAGTTAGTAGAGGATGGTTTTAGTTTTTTAAGTCAAACAGATACAGAGGTGATAGTGCATCTATTTGAAAAAAACTTAAAAGATGCATCTTCAGAGTTTGAAGCGTTTGAGAAAACTCTTTCTCAGTTAGAGGGTGCTTATGCTATCTTACTTGTAACAAAAACCGCTTGTAAAACTATCTATTTTGCAAAACATGGTTCTCCTATGCTTGTAGGTGTAAATGCTGAAAATGAAAAATATTTTGCATCCTCAGATACTCCTCTTATAGGTCACTGTACAGAAGTAAGCTATTTTGAAGATGGTGATTATGGGTATGTAAATGCAGATGAGATAGCTGTTTTTGATAAAGAGGGAAAGAGTGTAGAACTAAAATTTCAAGCACTTTCTCAAAATAAACTTTCTGCTCAAAAAGATGGGTATAGATTTTTTATGGAGAAAGAGATATATGAGCAAAGTACAGTTATCGCAGATACTCTTCTTGGGCGTTTGAGTGAGGATGAAGTGCTTTTTGATGAGTTAGATAGTTCTCTTTTTGATGGAATTAATGAGATAAAACTTTGTGCTTGTGGAACATCTTATCACTCCGCATTAAGTGCAACATATCTTTTTGAACGACATTCAAAAATAAAAACTTCAGTAGAGGTAGCATCGGAGTTTAGATATAGAGAACCTATTATGACTCCAGATACTCTTTTTGTTGTAATCTCTCAAAGTGGTGAAACTGCTGATACGTTAGAGACTTTAAAGATGGCAAAAAATGCAGGATTAAAAACTCTAGTTATCTGTAATGTAGATAACTCTTCTATGGTACGTTTAGCGGATGCTTGTATATTAACTCGTGCTGGTGTTGAAAAAGGGGTTGCTTCTACAAAAGCTTTTGCAACACAGGTAACAGTATTTTGGATGTTAAGTCTTTATGTTGCAAAACTACGAGACTCTTTAGATAGTGATGAGTTAAAAAGACAGGTACATCTACTGAGAGAGGTTCCAGCAAGTGTCGAAGTTACAGATGAACTGCATGAAAAAATTAAACGTCTATCTAAACGTTATCTTCATGGTCACGGTTTTTTCTTTATTGGCAGGGATATCTTTTTTCCACTTGCCTTAGAGGGTGCATTAAAACTTAAAGAGATATCTTACCTTCATGCTGAGGGGTATCCATCTGGTGAGATGAAACATGGTCCTATCGCTTTAGCTGATCCAGAACTCTTTACTATCGCACTTCTACCACAACATCTTTTATATGAAAAATCTAAAAGTAATGTAGAGGAGTTAAGTGCAAGGGATAGTACCATCTGTGCTATTAGTCCTGTTGTATTTGATAAAGCAGATGATTATATTCCTACCACAATCAGGGAGGATTATATGTTAGAGTTTTTTGAGATGATGGTTGTAGTTCAAATACTTTCATTAGAGATTTCAGTAAGACTTGGTAATGATGTTGATATGCCAAGAAACCTTGCTAAAAGTGTAACAGTAGAGTAGCTCTGAGTTATTTCATTTTAAATTAATTGGTTATTAGATATTATTAATAACTAATTTTTTTTAAGTGAGTCTCTATGAAACCAAAATCAAAACTTCTTTTTATTGTAGCACTTATGTTACTCTCCCTTGGCTTAGCTACTATCATCAATGTCTCTTTAAATTTTAGAGAGTATAGTATAAATAGTGCTATTGAAAAATCCAAAATGACCGCTGATATTGTTAAAGATGGTTTGACTGCACATATGGTAAATGGCATCATGGATAAGAGGGAGTATTTTCTAGATAAGATATCAAATAAAGATGAGATTAAATCTCTTTGGTTAGTTCGTTCTCAAAGTGTTATCGATCAATATGGTATAGGCTTCAACAAAGAAACTGTTCGAGATAGTATCGATAAAGAGGTTTTAGAAACTGGAAATATTGTAAAAACTATTACAGAAAAAACAGATGAGATTTTGCTTCG
>JAYEGK010000026.1:0-5697 GCA_034716265.1 Campylobacterota bacterium | reverse complement strand
GGTTGATGCGATACATATAGATGCTCTTAAAATGCTCTCTAGTGAAAGATTTAAAGTTGGTGATACTGGACGAGCTATAAGAGATATAGAGTCAGCATTGGATATAAAAGAAGATAAAGATTTAGAGTTTTTAAGATTAAAATATCTCTGTTACTTAGATAATTTTTCAGATGCTAAAATCTATGCTGATGCACTTTTACAAAAGTATAAGAGTGATAAAAAAATTATATTTTACGCACTGTTAATAGAGTTGTATCTTAACAATAGAGTTGACACAACAAAACTTAAAAAAGTAACAAAAGCAAAACAGGAGTATCTATTTGCAATAGCAGCACTTTTTAATAACGATAGAGATCTAGCACTTAAACATCTAAACAGTTCAAAACCAAGAGCTAAAGTAGAAAAAAACAATATAGAGGCATTAAAAGCGATAGTGCTTCAAACAGCAGATATAGAGATAATAGAGATAAAGGATATAAAACCTCTTTATAGGTTTTTACTCTCAGGAGATGATACAAATCTTCAAAATAGTAAAAATATGAGAGAGTTTAAAGAGGAGATAGTTACAACTTTTAAATCCTCTAACACAGAAAAGAGTCTAAAAAAACTGATAGAACTAGATAGTTATATAGATAACGATATAGTTAAAAAAGAGAGTAACAAAAAATTAGCACTTAATAACATAACCTTGATGTTAGAGCAAAATCAAGAACTAGACTATGAAAATATTTATAAAATATTTATCTCTTATGAAAAAGAGTTTGTTGATTTTGTGGAGTCGATATATACTTTTATTGAGATTTTTAAAAATTTCGATTCTAACTCAGTAGCAGTGAAAACAGTATCTTTTGTTGATAAGTATTTAAAGATTCATAGTGAAAAACTTGCACCTTTTGCACTAAACTATATACTCTATAAACTACTCTTTCATAACGTTACAAATGAAAAAGCGGTCAAAATGATTGATCTGCTGTTTGATAAATATAGTAATAAAGATATATTTTATGCAACTCTAACATTTACTGCAAATTATGACTCTATCCAAACGTATGATACATATAGAGTATATGTAGAAAATTTTTTTAAAAAATATAGTTATATAAACAGTATCGTTATTATAAATATAATTGAATTTATCAATTCTTTTGAGTTTGCTGCTATATTTTTAGATTCAAGAGCTCTAAAAAGTGCAGCTAGTAAGATAGAAAGTTATCTGTATGTCTTAAAAAATCTCAGTGACATAGATATGAAATATAAAAGTCTGTTTTTAGAGCTACTAAACTCTTTTGCTAAAGCGATATTTTTATTTGAAGAGGATGAGCTAGAGAGAGGATATGATGATATAACAATAGTTTTAAAAAAATATATCGAGATGTTTAACTATGAAGAGTCTCAACTTTGCGCGGAGGCTGATGAGTTTTTAGATAACTCTACAACTGTTCAAAATAGCTACACTCCAGAGACTATCCAAGAGAAACTTAGCAAGTTTAAAAAAGCACTTAAAAATGGTTCTGATCCATTTGTTGCACTAGAAAATTATCCACTCCTTTATGAATATTTTTATTCAGTAGCAGATAGAACTGCTGTTTTTGATCTTATTATGGAGTATGATAGATTTGAAGATTTGAGTGATGAGGTTATTGCAAAAATATTTAGATTGACAGATTTTGACCCTACATCAGAGTTTATAAGAACCACTGTTCAAACATTAATAACTCAGTATGCAAAAGAGCATCTCGATATCTCACAAAAGATTTTTCAATATATTTTAAAGAGTACAGATGTACAAAGTGTTTGGTATCTAAACTGGTTGTATAGCTACATGGATATGGTTGATATTCACAATCTTGATAAAGATCCATTTTTTGTTAAGTGTCTAAACAAATTTTTAGATATTCAAGGTAGAAAAAAATTCAGAACAATCCAAAAAAGATATGCTTTAGTATTAAAGAGATTTGATACTGGAACAAACTTTTAAATTTAAGGAGTAAAAATATGCTAAAACAGAGTCCCTATGAGATTTTAGAACTAGAGGGTGATTTCAGTTACAGAGATATTAAAAAAGCCTATAGAAAAGCGATAAGAGAAAACCCACCAGAGCAATCTCCAGAGATCTTTTCTAAAATATCTAGTGCTTATGAGAGTTTAACAGATGAGAACTATTTTTTTAAAGATATGAGTGAAAATCGTTTTACTCTATCTTGTGATATTGAACTCACAGCAGATAAAAAAATCGATAATGCAAAATATTTAAAAACTATGTTTGAGGTGCCATTTTATGACTAGAGAAGAGCTAAAAAAAGATATATGCAGTATCATAGATAGTTTAGATGATGATGAGATAGAGATCTTCTCAGCAGAGGGATTTACTCCATTAAAGGAGCAACAGAGTGTAGCGGAGGAGCTTATCAAGATAAATGGTGAGTTTAAAAAACTTACCAAACTTGTTCAAAAGTTAGAAAAAGAGAGGAGCTCTAAAGAGCAAAATATTAAACTCTATATCGATATGTATAAGTTTATAGTAAACTCTATCGATCTAATAAACGAGATGCCAAACCCTAACTATATAAATATTTTAAAATTTAACACGCAGTTTGGTTCATTTAAAACAGCGTATATAACAATACAGGAGATATACAAAGATATACTCCATGAGATAGATTTACTGCCAGTTGCATCTGTAGGGGATGAGTATGACCCTCAAACACAAAAGGTGGTAGCAGTATCTCCAAAACATTCTACCTGTGAAAATGAGATTGTAGAGGTGATAGAGCAAGGATTTACTCACAACGGAAAACTGATCAAGTATGCTCAAGTGAGTGTTAGTGGGGACTGAAGAAGAGAAAATCTCAACTATAAAATAGAAGGTTGAAAATGATAAAACTATTTGTAATAATAACACTGTTTACACTCTCACTAAGTGCAAATAACGATAGAGCATTAAAGATGATGAAGACGGAACAAAGAGTTGCTTTGGTTATAGGAAACTCTACATACGAGCATAAAAGACTCAGCAACCTAAACAACCCAATAAACGATGCCAAAGCGATGAAGAAAACACTTCAAGATTTAGGATTTGAAGTTCATTATGGAGAGAACCTTAGTGTGAGGGCTATGAACAAAAAAGTGAGTAAGTTCTCAAAATCTCTTCGAGGTGGTGGTGTTGGGCTTTTCTTTTTTGCAGGGCATGGTATAGAAGCACAGGGACACAACTACCTTATGGGTAAAGACTCAAATCTTGATGATAAAGAGGATGTTTCTTACGAGTCTTTGCAACTCTCTAAAGTGCTAGATAAGATGCAAAACTCAGGAAACCGCTTAAACATAGTTTTACTAGACGCTTGTAGAAATGATCCATTTTCCCGCTCAGGTGGTGGTGGACTTGCAAAGTCAACAGCAGAAGGAACTTTCATAGCTTACGCAACAAGTCCAGGGGATGTCGCGGATGATGGAAGTGGTGGAAATGGTGCTTTTACAAAAGAGATACTTAAAAACATCACTAAAGAGGGTTTACCAATAGAGAGAGTTTTTAAAAATGTAAAAGTAGGGGTGTTAGATAGCACAAACAACAGACAAAGACCGTGGACAAATAGTGACATAACGGGAGATTTTTTCTTCAAGCTAGGGGGTAAAACCCAAAGTTCAAACTACTCTTTTAAAAGTAAAGCCCCTAGCCATTTTTCTCTAAGCATAAACACACAACCAAAAGATGCAAAAGTCTATATAACAAACATAAAACCAAAGTACTACGATGGCATAAAACTCAAAAAGGGAACCTATAGTGACTGGAGACTACCAAATAAAAATACACTTGTAAAATTATATAAGAATAAAAATAAACTAAAAAACACTAGCTCTAACGTTTATTGGTCTTCTACTACGGATGGGAAGTATAAGGGCAGTGCATGGTATGTCAGTTTTAACTATGGCTTTGTATACTACAGCAGCAATAAGGGCAATAGCTATTATGTTAGGTGTGTTAGAGGTGGACAGTGATTTTTGATTTTTGCTCTTTAAGCTTTTTGAAAAGAGAAATATAACAGAGTTTGAGTTTGAAAAAATACGATCAAATTAAAAAACAGAAGGAAAAAAAGATGCAACAGTTTCAAGAGTTTACACTAGAGTTAGATAGTTTTATAGCAGATATGCAAAGCATATTGGAGAGAAACAACACAAAAGTAAAAGAGCTTTTAAAACAGGAAAACAGAAGCTATAAAAGTTTTGTAAAACCTATGCAAAAGATGGAGGAGCAGTTAGAACTTTTTTTTACTCCTCTTTCACATATAAATGCGGTCAATAATACCCAAGAGACACAAAAAGTATATGCCCAATCTTTACCTATCATAACAGAATATTCAACACAACTCTCTCAAAATATAGATATCTATAATAGCTATAAAGAGATACAAAAAAATGAGGATAGCACTCTTAACTATGAACAAAAAAGAGTGTTAGAACTCAATATTTTAGGGTTTGAGTTGAGTGGTGCGCATCTTGATGAGAAGATAAAAGCGAGACTTCAAGAGATAAATATTAGAAAAAGTGAACTTACAAATAACTTTTCTCAAAATCTTCTTGATGCAACAAATGAGTATCAATATATCGTAGAAGATGAAAAAGATGTAGAGGGTTTACCCGCTAGTGATAGAGAGAGTGCAAAGTTTGAAGATGAGGGCGTGACAAAGTATAAGTTTACACTTCAGATGCCCTCATATATAGCCTATATGACCTATGGTAAAAATCAAAATATAAGAGAGATACTTTATAAAGCCTATGTAACTCGCGCACCTCAAAATGCAGAGATTATAGATGAACTTTTAGCACTTCGTGATGAGATGAGTAAACTTTTAGGGTTTGAAAACTATGCTCAATACTCTCTTGCATCTAAAATGGCGAAAGATGAAAAGAGTGTTTTAACATTTTTAAACGGTTTAGTTAAAAACTCTCAAGCACAAGCAAAAGAGGAGTTGGTTCAACTTCAAGCGATGGCAAAAACTCCACTTCAAAGCTTTGATAGTGCGTATTATAGTGAACTTCTTAAAAAAGAGAGATATGAGATAGATGAGGAGTTGTACCGTCCCTATTTTGAACAAACAACTGTTGTAAATGGTATGTTTGAGTTTTTAAATAAACTCTTTGGTATCAAGTTTGTTCAAACAGATGAGAAGTTATGGGATGAAAAAGCAAAATCTTATGACCTTTATGTAGAGGATAAACTTACAGCAAGGCTCTATACAGATTTAGAATCAAGAAAGAGTAAGCGAGGAGGTGCATGGATGCATAACTATCAAGCGCACTCTAAAGATGAGGAGAGGGAGACACTTGCATCGGCATTTATAGTATGTAACTTTCCAGCTTCAACAGAAAAAAATCCCTCTCTTCTTCGTCACGATGATGTAGTAACACTTTTTCACGAGATGGGTCACGCTATCCACCACCTCTTAAGTACAGTTGATGAGAGTGAAGTAAGTGGTGTTAATGGTGTTGAGTGGGATGCAGTAGAGTTTCCATCTCAGTTTTTAGAGAATTTTGCTTATGAACCACAGGTATTAAAGATGTTTGCTACTCACTATGAAACAGAGGAGGTTATTCCAGATGAGATGATAGAGAAACTTGTAAGAACAAAAAACTTTCTCTCAGCTTCTGGAATGTTACGTCAGTTAGAGTTCTCCCTTTTTGATTTTATCTTACACTCTA
>JAYEGK010000025.1:0-5720 GCA_034716265.1 Campylobacterota bacterium | reverse complement strand
AAACTTGTCGCATGCAACGAATGAACCATAAGCACTTTTCCTTATGACTAATTTACCTTTTTTGCATTTAGGGCATTCTTGACCTTCATATTCTTTAAGTTCATTCTCTTTTGCTATAACAGGTTTTTTTGTTAAAATCTTTCCAAGTGAGTGATTTTTACCACATTCACAACGCATAGCTTCAGGTGGACATATACAGTTTTTAGACCATGCTATATATGTTTGTTTTACAATCCTATCTTCAAGGGAATGAAAAGAGATAATAGCAACTTTTGTATCTATAAATTTTGCATTTTCAATAGTTTTAAGAAGAGATTTAAGTTCTCCTAACTCATCATTAACCTCTATCCTAATAGCTTGCATTAAAAGTGTAGCGGGATGAATTTTTTTTCCTTGAGGAAGGTGAGGTTTAAGAGTATCACTTAGCTGCTTTGCAGAGTGAAAGGGACGCTCTTTTACTATAATAGAGGCTATTTTTTTATAGTTACGAAGTTCACCATACTCTAAGATAATTTTTTCAAGTTCATTTAGAGAATACTCATTTACAATAGTTGAAGCAGTTAGCGGAGCATCTTTGTCCATTCTCATATCTAGGGTATCACTTTCATAAGAGAAACCTCTCTCTTTTTGGTCAAGTTGTAACGATGAAACACCAATATCTGCAAGAACCCCTCTAATATTTTCAATGCCATACTCAGATATTATATCTTTGATAACAGTAGAGAAACGCCCCTTTCTAATCTCAACTCTATCTTTAAAAGGTTCCAACCTTTTTGTTGAAAAATCTATAGCTGTTTGGTCTTGATCTATACCTATCAACTTAATATTTTTATTTTGTTCCAATATCATCGATGAGTGTCCTGCATATCCCATTGTACAATCGATAACAATACCATATTCAATAGAGCTAAAAGTATCGATTACTTCACGATAGAGAACAGGAATATGAGGAGGAGTAGTTTGCATAAAAAACCTTATAAATAGAATATTTTATCTATTATACTCAAAATAGATAAAATTAATTTTTTTATTATTTGTAACATTTGAAATTTTCACACTTATTTGAAAAAATAAATGCTATATAAAAAGCTAAAAAAAGATATAGTTATAATTAATTTTTTAAAATTAACTCAATTAAAAAGGATATAAACGATGGAAGATCTATTAATACCTATAATAGGTGGTGGAGTAGTGCTAATTGCAGGTGTTTTATTTTTTGTTATGAAAAAGAAACAGAGTGACAATCTTGATGAATTAGCAACTGAGGCAAATACAAAAAAAGAGGTACCTCAAGGAACAGTTAAGCAAAAAGAGAAGGCTCCCGAGGTAGAAAAAGTTGAAGAGCCTGTTAAAGAGAGTCTAAAAGAGGAGGTTGTTCAAACTCCAGCTCCTGAGATAAAAATAGCTTCAATTACTGCAAAAAATGTAACAAAAAGAGATGTACCTGAACATGGTAAAATTGTAAAACAGGATTTAGCTATCTTTGCAGGAACAAAAATATTAGTTGCTGAAGATAATATGATCAATCAAAAGGTTATTAAAGGGCTTTTAGGTGACAGTGGTATTGAGCTTACTATGGCTGATGATGGTCAAATTACTGTTGATATTTTAGAGAAAAATAGTGATTTTCATATAGTTCTTATGGACGCACATATGCCAAATATAGATGGCTTTGAAGCAACTCGTATCATTAGAGCAAATCCAAACTATGAGCATATCTTGGTTGTTGCTTTAAGTGGTGATACTGCTGTTGATGATATTCGAAAAATGCGTGAAGCGGGAATGGAGGAGCAGTTAGCAAAACCATTAAAAATGGATGCACTGTACGATATTTTATATGCTTATGGTGTTTTAAATGAGGTAGATGATGTAGAAGAGAGTGCAGTTGAGGCATCTGAATCAACTTCTACACAGTATGTTGAGTTAAATATTGAGCAAGGATTAGAAACTTTTGGTGGAGATGAAGATTTTTACAAAGAGGAGGGTTTAGTTCCATTTCTCGAGGGTTATGAAAATATTGCAGATGTCGTTGATGAGCTAGTAATCAATGAAGAGTTTGATAAGTTAAATGGTCTATTACATGATGTTCTTGGTGTTGCTGGAAGTATCGGTGCATTGAAACTACAAGCTAATACAACAACTATGAAAGAGTCTGTAAAAGAGACTAATGGTGAAAGTTATGGTGATTATAGTGAAGCTTACAGAGAACAAGTATCAAGATTAATAAAAGAGATAAAAGAGTATTTATAACTCTTTTATCTTCTAAGGTGATAGAGAGATGAAAACTGATACTGCTATATTTGATGAGGTTAAGAACGATTTTGATAGATTTATAAAAAACTTTACTCCCGAAATTATACAAGATAGTGAGCTTTATATCTTAAATGATAGAGAGATCGATAAAATTTTATCTTTGGAACAGCTCCTATATAAAGAGTATGGTGATTTAGCTAACTATAAAATATATAAGTTGTCAAACATTGTTAAAATAGTAAACCCTACTGAACCATCCCATTATTATAAACTTTATGTACGAGAAAAGTGGGAACAGGTAAATGATCAGGAGAAAGTTTTAGCGAGATTAGATGGAAAGTTTGCTAAATGGAAAAATAGGCTTAAAAAAGAGACATTTGAGAGTTGTAAACTAAAAGGGATACCACAAGATAAGATATCTGATATTATGAATAATATCGATCAAGAGATTATAGTTGCAAAGAGAGAACTTGCATATATAAAAGAGAACTTTGATAACTTGGACGTTCGAATATCTGGATATGCACATAGAAAAGTTTATGGAGCTATATCTTATAAGATGAATAAAAAACAGTATAGTACAACACTAAGAAATAGTGTACCAAATATTTTATGGTTTAGAGAGTTAAGTGAAGATGATAAGGTTCGTACTAATAATGAGTTAAAACTTTATCTTGATAAAGCAACATTAGCCTTTGGAGATATTTATTATAGTGAGATATGATATACTTTATTATCAAATCAATAAAGGCTCCATATGGCAAAAACAGTTACAATAATAGATACGTTTGGTTTCTTCTTTCGCAGTTTTTATGCACTTCCTCAACATCTCAAAAACAGAGATGGTTTTCCTACGGGACTTTTGACAGGTTTTACGAATTTTATATCAACTCTACAAAAAGAGCATAATAGTGACTATATAGTTTTTGCCATAGATACTAAGGGTGATACATTTAGAAATGAGATAGACCCCAACTACAAAGCAAATCGTTCCGCACCCCCACCAGAACTTACAATGCAACTTCCTATCGCTATCGAATGGATAGATAAGATGGGCTATAAAACTTTAGGTATGAGTGGTTTTGAAGCGGATGATATGATCGCTACTGTAACACATTTAGCTAAAGAAAAAGGTCATAATGTTCGTGTTGTATCTCACGATAAAGACCTTTATCAGCTGATAGATGATGGAAAAGTAGTTATTGTAGATGCTATTAAACGTAAATCTATGGATGAAGAAGCTTGTATAGAAAAATATGGAGTAACTCCAAAACAGTTTATCGATTATCAATCTATATTGGGTGATAGTGCTGATAATGTTCCAGGAGTAAAAGGGATAGGAAAAGTTGGTGCTGAAAAACTTTTAAAAGAGTATGGAAATTTAGATGCTATTTATAAGAATATAGAGGAGATAAAGGGAGCTAGTCAGAAAAAATTGATAGCATCTAAAGAACAAGCCTATATGTCTAGGTCTTTAGTAACTTTAAAGCATGATGTTTTTAGTGAGTTTGATTTTGAAGAGTATAAGATGGATATTGAACATCCATTTTTAAATATTTATGATGAACTTGTAAAGTATGAACAAAACTCTGTTTTAAGAGTAATTCATGCAAAAAAGATGCTAGATAGTTCTCCTCAAGCCAATAAGGTTCAAATAGAGTATGTTGAGGAGGTGATTTTTGATACTCCAAAACTAGAGTTTAAAGCTACACTTGTAACAGACGTAAAAGAGTTAAATAAAATTTTATTACTCTTAAGAGAGGATACTATTGTTGCTTTTGATACAGAAACAACAGGACTTGATTATGAGAAAGATAAATTAGTTGGTTTTAGTTTCGCATTTAATGAAGAGGAATCTTATTATGTTCCTTTTGCTCATTTTTATTTAGGTGTTCCCCAGCAGATAGCCGAAGTTGAGATAAAAAGGGCGATAAGAAAAATTTTCAACTCTAAAGTTGTTGGTCATAACATTAAGTTTGATCTGCATTTTGTAAGTAGATTTTTGAATGATAGCAACCTCTCTATCTATTCAGACAGTATGATACTTGCTTGGTTGATAAAATCTGATACGGCACTTTCTCTTGATAAGCTCTCTGATGCACTTTTAGGTCATAAAATGGTTGCATTTAAAGATATAGTGAAAAAGGGTGAAACATTTGCTGGAGTTGCTTTAGAGGATGCTTGTAAATATGCTGCAGAAGATGCTCTTATAACTTTAAAACTCTATAAAATATTTTTACAAAAACTAGAACTTCAAGATGCCTCACATCTTATAGAGGAGTCTAATGATGTAGAGGTTCCATTTATACAAACACTTTTAGATATGGAGAGAGTAGGTATAAAGCTAGATAGTGAGTTTTTAGAGAAATTTTTAGTGGAAGTAAAAAGTAGTTTAGAAAACCTTACAGAAGATATATATAGACTTGCAGGGAGTGAGTTTAATATAAACTCTACAAAACAGCTTGGTGTTATACTCTTTGAAACATTAGAACTTCCTGTTGGTAAAAAAACAAAAACAGGTTACTCTACAAATGAAACGGTGCTTAGTGGTTTAATAGATACTCACGAGATTATCCCTAAACTTTTAGAGTATCGTGAGGTCTATAAACTTTATTCTACATATATAGAGCCACTTTTAAAACTAAGTTATGAAGATAAACTTGGTCGTATTCATACCTCTTTTATTCAAACAGGAACAGCAACAGGGCGTTTGAGTTCTAAAAATCCAAATTTACAAAATATACCTGCCAAAAGTGAGTTAGGTTTAAAAATTCGTGAAGCTTTCATAGCTTCGGAGGGTAAAAAGCTCATAGGTATAGATTATTCTCAGATAGAGTTACGTCTACTTGCTCACTACTCACAAGATAGTGTTTTAGTAGATGCTTTTGAGCAAGATAAAGATATTCATCTTCAAACTGCCATAGCACTCTTTGGTGAGAAGGATGGACCATCTAAACGTTCCGTTGCAAAAACAGTAAACTTTGGACTACTCTATGGGATGGGGCCTAAAAAACTTTCAGATACATTAGGTATCACAACAAAAGAGGCAAAAGAGATTATAGAGAGATATTTTGAGTCATTTCCAACAGTAAAAAAATATTTTCGTTCAATAGTTGATCGTTCAAAAGAGTATGGTTATATAGAGACACTTCTTAGACGTCGTAGATATTTTGACTATGAAAATGCGACACCGATGTTTAGAGCTGCTTATGATAGGGAGTCGGTAAATAGTGTTTTTCAAGGAGGTGCAAGTGATCTGATAAAACTTTCTATGAATAAGATAGATAAAATTATAAAAGAGGAAAATTTAGATGCAAAGATGCTTTTACAGATTCATGATGAGTTAATATTTGAAGTAGACGCAGATGAAGCTGATAGTTTAGGTGAAAGATTTAAAGAGGTTATGGAGGGGATTATGAATCTAAATATTCCATTAAAAACTACTATGAATATTGGAAATAATTGGG
>JAYEGK010000024.1:0-24036 GCA_034716265.1 Campylobacterota bacterium | reverse complement strand
TAGTAGAGATGACAAACTCCAAAGGTCAAACTTTCTAAAAAGGAAAAAAAGATGAAATATATTTTACTAGCACTCTTTTTAGTCATAAATCTATCTGCAGATAAGCAGATGGAGAGATGTCAAACAGATCTAAAAGATATAACATCTTTTTACTACCAAGCGATACAGATGAGCTATATAAAAAGCTATCAACAAGCTATTCACTTTTATAAAAAAAGTGCTAAGAGTTCCTACTTAGCACTAGAGCATTGTCAAGAGGAGAAAGGGTTTGATTTTGCACCTTTGTATGACTATATTATAAGTGCAGAGTTGAAGATTCAAGAGATTGAAGATGAGGTTTATGCAAGGAAAAAATAGATATGAAACAGTTGGGAGATCTTAAAATGAAGTTAAATGAATATATGTTACAATCCATTAAGTTTAAAAAAAGGATATAAAAAATGAAAAAAATTATTTTAAGTTTAATTTTAATTATCGGAGTAAATGTAATGGCTTGTGACCTATCGGCATATAATGCAGCAGATAAGGCTTTAACGAAACTGATTATGAAAGATGATATGAAATCAGCGAGTAAAGCTTCTGATAAAGTTTTAGCAACACTTGCTGACGCTGTTTCTAAATGTGCAGGGAATGCTGAGGTTCTTACTTTACAAAAAACAGCTATCGCTAATGATAAAACCATAAAAGAGTACGCTACTCACTAACTATGACCTATACAAAAGAACAAGTTACAAAGTTTGAAAAACTAGGTATTAGTAGTTTTTCACAACTTGCTCTTCTTATTCCTCACTCTTATGAAGATCTAAATCTTTACAATACTTTACAACAAAATAGAGCACAACTTATAGATGCTACTGTTGAGTCTGTTAAACGTTCTCCCAACTCTATTCAGATAACTTTTTTTGTACATAACTTTTCTCATACTATTACAGGTGTACTGTTTCGTCCACAACCCTATATGATGCGTCAATACAGTGTAGGAAGTAGAGATTTTTATTATGGAATGATAGAGTGTAATTCAATGGGTTGTAGTATGAGTATGCCTAAAAAAGTAACTAAAATAGGCTCTGTAACACCAAAATATAGATGCAATATGAGAAGTGATGCTATGGGGCGTTTTGTATCAAAATATTTGAGTATTAAAAATTTAGTTGCAGAGGGTATTAAAGAGAGTGTTGCCAAAGAGGTCTTAAAACTGCATTTTCCAACACAGGAGTTGGTAGTAGAAAAAGAGTTAAGTAAAGATGCTTTAGATGCTCTTAAATATATAGAACTCTTTATCTATATGAAACAGCTTTCTGCAAAAAGAAGATATTTTAAAGCTCTAAAATCTATCAAATCAGCTTATAAACCTTGGCTAAAAACTCTTCCATTTACCCTTACTAAAGAGCAGTTGCAAACGATAGAGGATATTAAAAAAGATATAGCAAAAGATACCTCTGCAAAACGGATGATAGTAGGTGATGTTGGTAGTGGTAAAACGATGGTTATTTTAGCATCAGCCTATATGAACAGAGCAGGTGTAACTATCTTGATGGCACCAACCACTATACTTGCAAATCAACTCTTTGAAGAGGCACAAAAGTTTTTACCAAAGATAAAAACTGTTTTAGTGACAAACAAAACTAAAAAGTTAGATTTAAAAGAGTTTAACTTTATTATAGGAACTCATGCTGTTTTATATAGAGAACTGCCCCTTGCTACTTTAGTGATGGTAGATGAGCAACACCGTTTTGGAACTTTGCAACGAAATATGCTAGAAAAGCTGGTAAGCGATGGAGAGAAAAAACCGCACTATCTTCAGTTTTCAGCCACACCGATCCCTAGAACACAAGCGATGATAGATACAGCACATATAGATGTGAGTCTTATTACCACTACACCCTTTACAAAAAATATAGATTCTCAACTTATTCATAAGAGTGATTTTAAAGAGTTACTACTCCATATAAGGAGTGAGATAGCAAAAAATAATCAAGTTTTGATTGTCTATCCATTGGTAGAGCAGAGTGAGATGATAGCTTATCAGAGTATAGAGGAAGCAAGAGGCTATTGGGAAAAAAACTTTGAAGATGTCTATGTAACTCATGGAAAAGATAAAGAGAAGGAGAGGGTGTTGTTGGAGTTTAGAGAGAGGGGGAAACTGCTTATAGCAACAACTGTTGTTGAGGTTGGTATATCACTGCCTCGCTTGACAACTGTTGTGATAGTAGGAGCAGAACGTTTAGGACTCTCAACACTGCATCAACTCCGAGGACGTGTGAGTCGTACAGGTTTAAAAGGGTATTGCTATCTCTACACAAATCAAAAATCCTCTCAGAGACTTGATAGATTTGTAGAAACCACAAGTGGATTTGATATAGCAAATCTTGACTTGAAGTTTAGAAAGAGTGGAGATCTCTTAAAGGGTACGAACCAAAGTGGAACACAGTTTAGATGGGTTGATATTGGAGAGGATGAGTTGATAGTTAAAGACGTGAAGAGAGATATTTTATAAGGAGTTTTATATGAAAAGTTTAAAAATTATTTTAGTGGGTGGTTTACTATTACCATCTTTGTTGAGTGCAGATGTAAGTGCTGTTGGTGTAGGAGAGAGTATCTCAAAAGCAAAGAAAGATGCACTTTCAGCTTTGAGTCAAGTTATCAAGAGTGAGGTTCGTACTTATGTAGAGGTAGAAGATAGTGAGGTAGGAAAAAGAGTAAGTTCAAAAACAAAATCAAATATAAAGATAACCTCAAATCTTCCTCTACTGGGAACAGATTTTATAACCCTTGATACTCCTAGTGATGATGTCAAGGTAAAAGCAAAACTTATCTCATCCAATGTAAAAAGACTCTATATTCAAAAGATGAAACAGCTTAAAAATGAGATACGTTCCACTAAAGTAGAGATAAGAGCGACTCATTCAAGTTCGATAAAACTGGAGTTATATCAAAATATATATTCACTTTTGAGTGAGTATGATAGATATGAAACTGTTGCAACTATCTTAGGAGTAAAGAACTTTAAACGTCCCTTGATGACAGAGGCAAAAGTTAAAAGTGAGATATTAAAACTGCATTCAAATATCAACTCCTTAAATATGGCAACAACGATATTTGCAGAGAGTTTTAAAGAGAAAAAAATCTTTGTAAAACCACCAACTATAGACCATAATGCTAATGTATCTGATTTTGGTTATGCATTTCAAAAAATGTTACAATCAAAGATTAGGCATAATGCCTCTCATCTCAAGGCGTCTTATATCCTATCGGGAACCTACTCAGTAGGGAAAAAATCTATGATAATCAACTATGAACTTATCAACGCTACTACAAAAGAGATAAAAAAATCAAAAACTATCACTCTAAATAAACAGGCATATTCACATCTAGCTACAAAACCAAAAGGAGTGGATTTCAATACTCTTCTAAAATCTGGTATAGCTAAATCAAGTGATCTACAAGTATCTCTAAGTTCAAACAAAGGAACAGAACAGCTTATCTTTAGTGATGGAGAGGAGATAGAGCTATTTGTAAAGTTAAATAAAAAGGGTTATCTCTACATAGTAGGTACGACTCAAACAGATGGTGGAGAGATGAGCTATCTTGTAGAGTTAAGTGAGGGGATGGGTAATAGTAAATTTTTAAAACTTATAAATCAAGATGATGCCTCAAGATGGTTAAGTTTAGGAAGCTTTGAAGTGGCACCACCTTTTGGAATAGAGAGCCTCCAAGTGATAGCTTCAAACACAGAGATAAAAAAACTGCCTAACACTATCTATGATAATGAACAGGGTTACTATATAATTGCAACCAATATCAAAAAAGCTTTAGTAGCAACACGTGGTATCAGACCTAAAAGAACAGATAAAGTTGAAACTAGCGAAGATGTTATCAGTTTTCGTACGATGAAGTAAAAAGGAGAGTTGTAGTTGTGAAAAAAAGTATGTTGTTTTTATATGTAATACTTTTGACAACAGCTCTTCAAGCTCAATTTATAAAATATGATATAAAACCAAAATGGTTACAATCCTCAAACTATATGGGAATTACTCTTTTAGATGTTAAAGAGATATTTTTTGATGCAACTTATAAGTTTGAAGAGATATCAGCATTGGCATATAGAGATAAAACTTTATATGCTCTCAACGATAAGAGTCATCTTTTTAGGTTTAATCTAGAGATAAAAAATGATAAAATCAAGAGATTAGATTTAGAAAAGATTATAAAACTAAAAGATAGTGATGGGGAGAAACTCAGTAAGATAGATAGAGATAGTGAGGGTATGGTTGTAGTAGGAGATAAACTACTCATCTCCTTTGAGAGAAATCCACGTGTTACAGTTTATGCTCTTAATGGAGAGAGAGTGAAAAATCTATCACTTCATAAAAAGTTAAGAGATATAGATCATTATATCGCACCAAATAAAGCCTTAGAGTCGTTAGCTTATAACCGTAAACACTGTTTAGTAGCTGCACCTGAAACCCCTTTTAGAGGGAGTAAATATCACACACTCTATGCCAAAGATAAAAGTTGGAGATTTAAAGCACATGGAAATATAACCGCATTAGAGTTTATAGATGAGGATAGGATTTTAATTTTAGAGCGTGATTTTAACTATTTTACTCGCTCTCGAACTGCTATTTTGAGTGTAGTAAAATTGAAAAGTTCTAAAAAAGTTTCTAAAAGTAAAGTTATCGCTAGTTTCAAGAGTAGTGATGGTTGGAAACTTGATAACTTTGAAGGTTTAACACGAATAGATAAAAATAGGTTTTTGGTTGTAAGTGATGATAATGATAGTTTGTTTCAAAAGACACTTTTAGTTCTATTTAAAATAGATGAAAACTATTTAGCATTTTAACATTAGATTAACAAATATTAAATATAATTTTGAAAAATAATAAGGATAGAGATATGGCACAAGTACCAGCAGATATAGGTTGTTTAAATGAGGTTTGTATAGCAAAAGATGAATGTAACCGTCAGGTTATCGCTAAAGATAAAACAGCACGTGAGATTCAAGAGTTTGGTGGCACAGCAGTGAAAAAGTGTGGAAAATTTATACAAAAATAGATGCCATATCTTCTTTTAATAGTAACAGTTCTCTTTAGTGCTTGTAGTGTTAAACACTATGAGCATAACTCCTCAAAAATAATCATAATTAAATCTCCTAAAATAAAATTTGCAGACCTTGGATATATACGCCATTCAAAGAGTTCTGTTGCATTAGAACTTTTTGTAGCGGGAACACCCATAGAAAAGATAGAGATAAATCATCTTATATGTGTGAGTGCAGGATGTATGAGTAAGGGGGGGTTTAATGATGATTATCTACACGCATCTTATCCCGATAATCTTCTTCAAAATATAGTTTTAGGGAGCGAGATCTATGATGGGGAAAATAGAGTTCAAACAGATGATGGATTTGAGCAAAAAATTAGTTCTAAAGATGTTACAATAACCTATCGAGTGAGTTCAAAAATGATATACTTTAAAGATAAAAAAAACAGAATAATATTTAAAATCAAGGATACTCAATGAGTTCAAATAAATTTGTAGGTGCACACTGTTCAGCAAGTGGTGGTGTTTTTAATGCTGTAAAAAATGCAGAGGATATAGGTGCAAAAGCTTTTGCTCTTTTTACTAAAAACCAAAGAAGATGGGATGCAAAACCGTTAGATACAAAAACGATAGATAAGTTTAAAAAAGCACTAGATGAAGCTAAAATATTACCAAAGCATATTTTACCTCACGACTCCTATCTTATAAATCTAGGGCATCCAGAAGAGGAGAAGCTTGAAAAATCACGAAATGCTTTTATAGATGAACTTCAAAGATGTGAACTCTTAGGACTTGATAGACTCAACTTTCATCCAGGAAGTCACCTAAGAAAGATAGATGAAGATCTATGTTTAGATAGGATAGCGGAGTCTATAAATATAGCACTTGATAAAACAACAGGTGTAAGTGCAGTTCTTGAAAATACAGCGGGACAGGGAAGTAACCTTGGTTGGAAGTTTGAGCATTTGGCACATATTATAGATAAAGTAGAGGATAAATCTCGAATAGGTGTTTGTATAGATACTTGTCATATGTTTACAGCGGGATATGATATAAGAACACGAGAAACTTATGATAAAACTTGGAGTGAATTTGATGAGATAGTAGGATTTAAATACCTTATGGGAATGCATATAAATGACTCAAAACCAGATTTGGGTTCTCATGTAGATAGACACCACTCTTTAGGTCTTGGGAAGATTGGTTTGGATTCGTTTAGATTTTTGATGAATGATGAGAGAATGGATGATATTCCTCTTATTTTAGAGACGATAGATGATACAATCTGGAAGGATGAGATAGAACTATTGTACTCTTTTGAGAACTAGTGGTTTAAAAGAAAAAAACTCTTCAATTAAGATGTTGCAATTAGTGACATCGCCACTCCCTTAACCCTCAAAATACCTAAGTTTAATACACATTTTGTTATAGTGCAAGTAACTGTTTTTTCTATATTTTTAAGTGAATTATTTCCTAATTAATGAACTTAAAATTGTTGAAAACAAATATATTAAAAGGTAGATTATATGGAGCATATTGCTACAGCAAATCCGTATTTTGGGGTATTTGTACTGTTTGTATTAACATTTGGTGCATTTACACTTACAACGATAGTTGCTCGTTGGACAAGTCGTGCCTTAGCGGCTAAAGATAGTGAGAAAATCAAGCTATCTGTTTACGAATGTGGACCAGAAGTAACAAAACAGCCAAATAGACTTTCACCACAGTTTTATCTATTTGCACTTCTTTTCCTACTATTTGATGTTGAGATCATCTTCATGTTCCCATGGGCAGTTGATTTTCATCTTTTAGGATGGTTTGGTTTTGCTGAGATGTTGATGTTTATTTTATTATTAACGATCGGTTTTATATACGCATGGAAAAAAGGAGCGCTAGAATGGCACAACATCAAGTAGATTTTACAAAGAGCGGTGGTTTACCAGTTGCACTTACAACTATTGACAAGGTAGCTAACTGGGGTCGTTCAAACTCACTTTGGGCTATGACTTATGGTCTTGCTTGTTGTGGTATTGAGATGATGGCTGCGGGTGCATCAAGATATGATTTTGACCGTTTTGGTACGATTTTCCGTGCTTCTCCACGTCAATCTGATGTTATGATTGTTGCTGGAACACTTACGAAAAAACATGCTGAATTTATTAAGCGTTTATATGACCAGATGACAGAGCCTAGATGGGTTATCTCTATGGGTTCATGTGCAAACACTGGTGGTATGTTTAACACGTATGCAACAGTTCAAGGTGTAGATAGAATTATTCCAGTAGATCTTTATCTTCCAGGTTGTGCTCCTCGTCCAGAGACACTTCAATATGGTGTGATGTTACTTCAAAAGAAAATTCGTGCAAATTCTGCTTCTAAAGCACAAAAAGCAAAAAGGTTAATGTAATGAGAGCCTATACTCCTAAAGATGATGTACAGAAAAAATCGTACTACACAGATAGATACTATGTAGCACCTCAAGTACCTAAGCAAAAAGTTGAAAGTGATGCAGTTTTTGCTAAAGATTTAGAGGCTATATCTGCTAAGTTTGAAGTAAAAGAGGCTTATATTCAAGTTGAACAGATGGTTATATTTATCAATCCTAGTGATATTTATGGTGTTCTTGAACTTATGAGAGATGAGTTGTCATATACACAGCTTTCAGAGATGAGTGCGATAGATTGGTTAGCAAAAGATAACAGTTTTGAGATCTTTTATCAGATGTTAAGTATGACTAAAGCCAAACGTATCCGTGTGAAATTTTTCATAGAGAATGGTCAAGCTGTTGATAGTGTTGAAAAACTTTTCCGTTCTGCTGATTGGTCTGAGCGTGAGATGTTTGATATGTTTGGTATCGAAGCAAATGCTCATCCATTTATGAAAAGAATTCTTATGCCATATGATTGGCAAGGTTACCCACTGCTAAAAACTTACCCACTAGAGGGTGATGAGTTTGCATCTTGGTATGAAGTAGATAAGATCTACGGTAAAGAAGCAAGAGAGGAGATCGGACCTGAAATCCGTGATACTGCAAGAGTAGATAGATATGATGCAGAGCGTTTTGCACGTCTAGGATTTGAAGTACCTAAGGGAACTAAGATTACAGGTGAAGAGCCAAGAAATGAAGAGAACTATCAAGAAGATGATGGTGTATTCTTAATTAAAAAATTCGATAAAGAGACATCAGTTGTTATTGATGATCCTCAAAGATAGGGGTGGTAAAATATGGCACAGGTAAAAAATAGATTAACACCGTTTTTCGAAAATATCAGCTTTGATAGAGAAGACAATGAGTTAGTTCTTAACTTCGGTCCTCAACATCCATCAGCTCACGGACAGTTACGTTTGATGTTACACCTTCAACAAGAGCAGATAGTAAAAGCCCATCCAGATGTTGGTTACCTTCACCGTGGTATGGAGAAGATGGCTGAAAATATGATATACAATGAGTTTATGCCAACAACTGACCGTATGGATTATATTGCATCTTCATCAAACAACTATGGTTTCGCTCTTGCTGTTGAAAAACTTCTTGATTTAGAAGTTCCACGTCGTGCAAAAGTTATTAGAATGATGCTTTTAGAGATTAACCGTTTGATGTCTCACCTATTTTGGTTAGCAACAACTGCTCTTGATATTGGTGCTATGACAGTATTTCTTTTTGCATTCCGTGAGAGAGAGTACTTAATGGATATTATGGAGGGGTATTGTGGAGCTAGACTTACACATTCTGCTATCCGTATAGGTGGTGTTCCTTTAGATATTCAAGATAATTTCATTGCACAACTAAAAACATTTTTAGCAAAACTTCCTGAAAATATTAAAGATTATGAAGATTTACTAGACACTAACCGTATCTGGTTAATGAGAATGGAAGAGGTTGGTGTGATACCAACAGATATGGCACTCTCTTGGGGTTGTACAGGTCCAATGCTTAGAGCTTCAGGTGTTGCTTGGGATATTCGTAAAGAGGAACCGTATGAGCTATATGATGAGGTAGAGTTTAATGTACCTTTTTCAGATAAGGGTGATAACTTTGCTCGTTACCGTGTTTATATGGAAGAGATGAGAGAATCAGCAAAAATTCTTTATCAAACAATAGATATGTATGCTGATTGTGTAACAAATAATGAAACAGAGCTTATGGCTCACTCTCCAAAATATATCTCTGCTCCAAAGCTTGATATTATGACTCAAAACTACTCTTTAATGCAACACTTTGTACTTGTAACTCAAGGTATGAGACCACCAGTTGGTGAAGTTTATGTAGCTACTGAATCACCAAAGGGTGAGTTAGGTTTCTATATCAACTCTCAAGGTGGGCCATATCCATATAGATTAAAAGTACGTGCTCCATCTTTTTGGCATACAGGTATATTGACTGACCTATTACCTGGTCACTATATTCCGGATGTTGTTTCTATTATTGGTACAACAAATATCGTATTTGGTGAGGTAGATAGATAATGAAAAGATATGATTTAAGAAAATTAAAAGAGAACTTTGAACCTAGAATGAAAGAGATTTTAGGTGAGCATAAAGCTGGTGAAGTAGCAATTTTTCTTTTTGAAATTGGTGATTTTTCTCCAGTTCAAAAATCAGCTGATTTAGTAAAAGAGAGTGGTTTTGAACTATTAAACTCTTTAAAATTTAACGAAGTCGACTGGACTATCGTTTGTAAAAAAGACTAGGACCTACTTATGGCTAAAGTCTATTTTTCTACTTGGAATGGTGAACTAATTAACAATTTTGGTAAACCAGAAGAAGAGTGGGAAGAATCAGCTTACAATCTACCAGCACAATATGATGATCACCGTGATTCTAAAGCCTTTATTGGTTGGGATGGTGTGGCTCTTTTTAATGCTGATGTAGATGTAATCCGTCTTGCGATGGAGTATGCTGCTCAGTATCAAGAGTATTCAGAGGCATGTGGAAGATGTGCTCCTGGACGTTGGGGTGGACGTATCTTATATGACCAACTTGATAAAATTGCTCGTGGTGAGGGTAGCGTTGCAGATTTGGATCACTTAAAAGAGATCGGTAAAAGTATGCAGATGACATCTAAGTGTGAGATTGGAAAAACAGTTCCAAATCCTATACTTGATTTAATGACACACTTTGAAGATCTTTTTATGGATTGTATCGATAATCAAAAAAAATCGGTACATTATGATTCTGATGTATCTTACATTGCAAAGATAACAGCACCTTGTAGTGATGCTTGTCCTGCACATGTTGATATTCCAGGTTATATAGAGGGTGTTCGTGACCTTAAAATGGATGAGTCACTTGTAGCGACTCGTCAAACTATGCCATTAGCGCATGTTTGTGGCCGTGTTTGTCCCCATCCATGTGAAGATGCTTGTCGTCGTTCAAATATCGATGATCCTATCGCTATTATGGAGCTTAAGCGTGTTGGTGCTGACTTTGAAACTGATCACGGTTTAGGTTTTTTCCATGCTGCAAAACCTAAAAAGCCTATTGGTAAAAAAGTAGCAGTTATTGGTGGTGGACCTGCTGGTTTAACTACTGCTTACTATCTTGCTCTTGATGGTATCGAAGTGGATATTTATGAAGAGTTACCAGTTATGGGTGGAGAGGTTACTGTTGGTGTTCCAGAGTATCGTATGCCTTGGGATAAATATCAACAAGATATAGAATGTGTAAAAGATATGGGTGTAAACTTTATCTTAAACCATAGAGTAACGGCCGATGAGATGCGTGAGTTTGAAACAACTTATGACGCAACTATGATAGCTTCTGGAACTCGTATATCTAAAGCTGTAAGATGTGCAAATGAACGTTCAGAGATTAAAGGTTATTGGGGAGCTATTGACTTTCTTGATTGGATAAATCTTTATGAGAAGTTTGATATTAAAACACCTAAAGCGGTTCAAGAACAGCAGATGTTGCCGAGTGACTTTGTTGATTTAACTGGTAAAACAGTTGCTTGCGTTGGTGGTGGTTTTACTTCTATGGATGTTGTGCGTTGTTCTATTCGTGCAGGTGCTAAGAGAGTTGTTATGATCTATCGTCGTGATGAAAAAACAATTATCCGTAACACTACGTATGAAGAGTATCATGAAGCGGTTGAAGAGGGTGTTGAGTTTATCTTCCACTCTGCTGTTAATACTATGAATGATGAAGATGATGTACTCAAATCACTTCTTATCGATAAGTTTGAGTTAGTTCCAGATCCAAATGGTGGGCGCGCTCAGTTAGTGAAAATTGAGGGTGCGTCTGAGACTATCGATTTTGATTATCTGATTCCAGCGGTTTCTCAATCAGCTGAACTGAGTTTCCTTCCAGAGGAGTGGGAACTAGATATGACATCTTGGGCTACTATTCAAACAAATGGTAAAGATTATATGACATCTCGTAAAGGTATTTTTGCTTCTGGAGATTGTGAATATGGTCCTATGACTATTGTTAACGCAGTTGGTCAAGCAAAACGTGGAGCATCTGTAATTAGCCGTTATGTTCAAAATGGTGGTGAAATTACTTTAACTGATGATGAGATTATGGAAGATCATTTACGTAAAATGAAAGTCTATGATAAAAAAGAGAAAGTAACTGGTTGGTTAGCTGGTGTTCCTCGTGCACATTCAGAAGTTTTAGATGTAGATATTAGAAAATATAATAACGAAGAGGTAAACTTTGGGTTTACTCAAGAACAAGCAATCAGCGAAGCTGAGAGATGTATGCGTTGTTATTATATAGCTATGGTAGCAAACTAAAGGAGGCATGATGGAAACTAAAAATATTAATTTTAAAATTGATGGTGTTGAAGTTACTGCTAACAGAGGTGAATCCATTATAGATGTAGCACGTAGAAATGGATTTTATATTCCAACTATGTGTTATCTTCCAAAAACTACACCAAACGCTTCTTGTAGAATGTGTTCGGTTGAAGTAACTGGTCAAGAGGGCTTTATCCTCTCTTGTAACACTCCTCCAGTAGAGGGAATCGAAGTTATCACAGACTCCCAAACTCTTTACGCTGAGCGTCAAAACATAATGAAGATGTATAATGTAAATCATCCTCTTCAATGTGGTGTTTGTGACAAATCAGGGGAGTGTGACCTTCAAAATAAAACTTTAGAGTTCGGTATTGAAGAACAGACTTTTGCAGTACGTGATCAAGCTCGTAAGAAGAAGAAGTGGGGAGTACATACTTATGACCCATCTCTGTGTATTATGTGTGAAAAATGTACAGCGGTTTGTAATGAGGTTGTAGGAAGTGAAGCGCTATTTATTAAACCAGGTGGATATAAGTCTGAGATAGATATTCATCTTAAAAACTGTATCGAGTGTGGAGAGTGTATCTCTGTTTGTCCTGTTGGGGCGATGGCTAGTACAGATTTTAAATACGCTACAAATGCTTGGGAGCTTAAAAAAGTTCCATCAAGTTGTTCTCACTGTGCAAGTGCCTGCTCACTTTACTATGAGTCTAAGCATATCGGAATTGACTCTAATGCAGATCAAAGTAAGATTTATCGTGTAACAAATGAAGCAGATTTTAACTCTTTATGTGGTGCTGGTAGATTTGGATATGATTTTGAAAACTTAGTAGTGAAAAAAGATGAAGTTGCTTTTAACAATGCAGTTGAAAAATTTAGATCTGCTAAAAATGTTCTTTTCACTTCAACTATTACAAATGAAGAGACGTATCTACTTAATCTTTTAAAGAAAAAATTTGGATTTAATCTTGTAAATGATGAAGCTAGAAAGTTTCAATCGTTTATGAAAAGTTTTGCTTCAACGGCAAATGAGTCTTTATATAATGCAACTTTAGATGATATCGCAACAAGTGACTTTATAGTAAGTGTTGGTGTATCAATATCAAGCGATAACCCTATGGTTAGATTTGCTATGAGTAAAGCTGTTAATCATAAACGTGCATATATAGCTACAATTCATCCGATAAAAGATGCTGATATTTCAAATATCATCACTCAAAACATTAAAAATGAAGTTGGAAGCGAAGAGGCTGCTCTAGCAATGATTGCCGATGCGTTTGTGAGTGATAAATCATCTCAAAAAGAGTTCTTTGATGGACTTGATTTAGGTTATTTAAGTGGCGAGAGTAATATTTCCCAAGAGGAGATAGCTTTATTACACCATTTCTCAAAAAGAAAGAGAGCTAAGACTTTAATTATTGGTGAGGATATTATCAATCATCCTAGTGCCAAAAATATCGCTAAAATAGCTGGTCTTTTACAAAAAAGTGGTGCTTTTAAAGTTCTCGTTTCTCCTCCAGTTACAAATAGTTTAGGTGTAACTTTAATCTCTGAACTTGATGAACTTCAAGAGGGTGCAACTGTTGGTTATAACATCAAAGGTGATTTCACTCTTAGTTCTAAAGGCGATGGAGATTTAGATATGCCATCTCTCAATCAGCAAGAGGGAACTTTTGTAAATATTGATAAAGATTTAGTTGTTTTAAATGCTGGTGCACCTTATTTAGGTTATGAGTTGAACGATATTGTAAATGCACTTGGTATTAGAAGTGATGAAACGATAGATCATACAGAGGAACTTGGTTTTAAATCTGTTGCATTTGATAATTTATTAGATTGTGTAGATAATGATGGAACTGCTGTTCGTGGTTATAAGATGGACTCAATCATTAATGATGAAGTTGTTAAGATTGATGAAGTTGCAGAGCTTGGAGAGTACAACGGTAGTGTTATTTATAGCTGTAATCCAATCAATCAATTTAATAAATATACTAAAGATTGTAAACAGATTGAAGAGAAATTAGATTTGATAGGTTCAGCACAGTTTGCTACTGCATCTAAGATTAAATCGGGTGATATGGTTAAGTTTGTTATTAATGGTATAGAGTACGTAAGACACTTTAAGGTTGATAGAAAAATGACGGGAACTATTGCATATAACCCTAATTTTGATGCCGATACTAAAAGTACAGAGTATAGATATAATCAAGTTAAAATAGAGGTTACAAATGGGTAATAATATTACTATAAATATTGATGGTAAAGAGGTACAGACGCAAGAGGGCGAGTTTTTATTAAATGCTGCCCGTGCGAATGATATTTTTATTCCAGCAATATGTTATTTAACAAGATGTAGTCCAACCCTAGCTTGTCGTATTTGTTTAGTTGAAGCTGATGGTAAACAGGTGTATGCTTGTAACGCTAAAGCTAAAGATGGAATGAATATTACAACTACAACAGAGACTATTGAAAAAGAGAAGCGTGCCATTATGGAGGTGTATGATGTAAATCATCCTCTTCAATGTGGTGTGTGTGATCAATCTGGAGAGTGTGAACTTCAAAACTATACTCTTGAAATTGGTGTTGATTCTCAAAACTATGCGGTTGCAGATGTTGCACGTGAAGCTGTTGATTGGGGTCATCTTCATTACGATCCGGGTTTATGTATAGTTTGTGAGAGATGTGTTACTGCTTGTAAAGATATGATTGGTGACAACTCTCTTAAAACTGTTGCTCGTGGTGCTGGTCCTTTAGATGCTGAGTATAAGGCTGAGATGCCTAAAGATGCTTACGCAATGTGGAACAAACTGAACAAGTCAGTTATCGGATTAACTTCTGGTGGCGATATGTTAGATTGTACATCATGTGGTGAGTGTTCCGCTGTTTGTCCAGTTGGTGCATTAGTAGATACTCAGTATATGTACAAAACAAATGCTTGGGAAGCTAAACAGATACCTGCAACTTGTGGTCACTGTTCTGCTGGTTGTCAAATATCTTACGATGTGAAGCATACAAGTATTGAAAATCCAGAGGATAAAATTTACCGTGTAATGAACGAATGGAACTATGTTTCACTTTGTGGTGCTGGTAGATATGGTTTTGATTATCAAAATAGAGATGTAACAAAAGATGAAACAGCATTTAACAATGCAGTAGAAGCTTTCAAAAAAGCGGATACTATTAATTTTACTTCATCTATCACAAATGAAGAGGCTCTTATCTTAGAGCAACTTAAAGATAAATTTGGTTACAAGCTTGTAAATGATGAAGCGAAATCTTTTCAAACTTTCTTAAAAGATTACTCCCAAGTGAGTGGAACATCTCTTTATGGTAGTGATTTAAAAGAGACTATGGATAGTAACTTCATCGTTTCAGTTGGTACAGCTATCAAGTCGGATAATCCGAATGCTAGATATGCACTCAATAACTCATTAACTGTAAATAAAGGTGCAGCACTCTATTTTCACCCTTTAGCTGATCCAGTTACTGATGGTTTAAGTAAAAACTTAATGAGTATCAACCATAAACCACTTCAAGAAGAGATGGCTCTATACTTAGTTCTTGATCTATTCGCTGATAAAACAAAATTACCAGCTGATTTAGTTAAATATTTAGCGTCATTTCACTCTATGAAAACCGTAACAGTTACTGAAACTATTAAAGAGAAAGTAGTTGAGATAGTTAAAGAGATGAAAGTTAATAAAGAGACAGGTGAAGAGGAAGAGGTTGAAGTAGAGAAATCTAAAATGGTTCCTAAAAAAGTCTCAAAAGAGGTTGAAGTTGATGACAATAGACTGTTAGAATTAGTAAATGCTCCTAAAAACTTTACAGAAAATTTAACAAAATTCTTGAAGAAGAAGGACTCTTTCTCATTAGTAGTTGGTCCAGATTTATACAATCATCCAAACTCTAAAAACTTAGCTCGTTTAGTAGCTCTATGTGAGAAATATGCTTCGTTTAAAGTAGTTATGATTCCAACTTTAACTAATACATTAGGTGTTTCATTAATCAATGAACTCTCTGATGAAGCAGGAAATTACTCTATAGGATATAATACTAAAGGTGACTTCACGCTTTCAGCGCTTGGTGATGGTGATTTAGATATGCCAGCAATCAATCAGCAAGAGGGAACATTGACATCTATCAACAAAAATGTTAATCCAACAAACGCTGCTATTGGTTATGGTGGATATGAGTTGGCAGATATTGCTAATGCGTTAGGATTGATAAGTGAAAACACTATAGACTTTACGCAACAGTTACCAGTTGCAAAAGGTTTTGCCGTAGTTGAGTTTGATGATTTACCTGATTATTATACAAATTCAGGTGAAGAGGTTCGTGGTTATGAGCTTGAAAATATTGCCGTTACAGCTTCAGATGATGAGAGTGTAACAGATATTGATGAGTCTCTTAACTTAGAGGGCGAGATTATTTATAGTGTAAATCCAGTAAGACAATTTAGTGAGTTTACAAACAAAACAACTAATCTTGATGAAGAAAGTGGTGTTTATATGAGTGAAGAGTTTTTATCTAGCTCTGAATTAAATGCTGGTGATAGTGTTACAATTAAGAGCGAAAGTGGTACATTGACTGCTAAAATTGTTAGTGATAATAAAATCACTGGTAAAATAGTGTGTTTACCAACATTTGATTCTAAATTAAATTCAGAAGCTATGTTTAGCGCTTATCGCTTTGCTACAGCTTCAATAGAAAAGGTATAATATATGGAAACAGCATATTTAATTGAAACGGTTATAAAAGTCGTTGTAATTTTACTTATATTTTCTGCTTTAGCGGGTATAGGGACATATTTCGAAAGAAAGATCCTTGCATTTATGCAACGCCGTCTTGGGCCAATGAATGTTGGTCCTTATGGTCTATTACAAGTTGCGGCAGATGGTGTAAAACTATTTACTAAAGAGGATATTATTCCTAGTGGTGTAGTAGCTCCAATCTTTAAAATAGCTCCAGTAATTACAGCTGCAACTGCATTTATGGCAGCAGCAGCAATTCCATTTTTACCAGAATTTACGATTTTTGGATATACAGTTCATCCAATAGTTTCAGATATCAATATCGGTATCTTATATATTCTTGGTGTTATGGGTGTTGGTCTTTATGGTCCACTTCTTGGTGGTATGGCTTCAGCTAATAAGTTTTCTTTACTTTCATCTGCTCGTGCGGCTGCGGTATTTATCTCTTATGAAGTTGTAACAGGTTTATCGATTTTAGCTCCAATTATGATGGTTGGTTCATTATCATTAATCGATTTTAATAATTATCAGTTAGAGAATGGTTGGATTATATTCAATATGTATGGTGTTGGTTTTGTAGCATTTATCCTATTTTGGATCTCTGCTTTTGCTGAAACTGGTCGTACACCTTTCCACCTTATCGCTAATGATCATGAGATTATTGATGGTTTTGGTACTGAGTATTCTGGTATGAGATGGGGTCTTTTCTTCATCGGTGAGTATGCAAATATGTTCTTTATCTCATTTGTAATCCCTTTACTTTTCTTAGGTGGTTATGGTGATGGTAGTTTCTTAGGTGCAATGGCACTTCTTGGTAAAGTAGCATTTTTCTTCTTCTTCTTCTTATGGACAAGAGCTGCATGGCCAGATGTTAGACCAGATCAACTTATGTGGTTATGTTGGAAAATACTTATGCCAATAGCAGTGATAAATATTATTATCACTGGTTTTGTGATGATGTTTTAAGGAAATATGAATGAAAAATGAGCAATTTAATGACAGAAATGTAGCTGATAACGGTTACTTCTTAGTTGATATTGAAGATTATCCCACAGAACCGTGGGATAAATTTAAAAGAGTTGTAAAAAGAACTTTCAGAGGCGAACTTTTCGTTGGTCTTTGGGTAGTTCTTCGTGAGATGATTAAGTTTGATATTCATACTGTTTCTTATCCTGAAGAGAAGATGCCTATCGGACCACGTTATCGTGCAATTCATGAGATGAAAAGATTGTGGGAGTCAGATACTGATAGATGTATCGGTTGTGGACTTTGTGAAAAAATCTGTATCTCTAACTGTATTAGAATCGATACAAAAATAGATGAAGAGTCTCGTAAAGAGGTTTCTGAATATAGTATCAATCTTGGCCGTTGTATCTTTTGTGGTTATTGTGCTGAAGTTTGTCCAGAGCTTGCGATTACTCACGGTGGTGATTATGAGAATGCTTCTGATCAAAGAGAACACTTTACAATGTATGAAGATATGTTAACTCCTTTAGATACTATGCTTGCTGGTAAGCAAACAGAGTTTGAAGGTTTTGGTGCAATTACACCACATGAAGAAGAGCGTGTTAAGAAAACACCTCTAGCTTACTAAGGAGATTGGATTATGTTTGAAGCGGTAGCTTTTTATCTGTTTGCATTCTTAACTATTGCGATGTTTTCTATAACAGTAATGACATCACAAGCGTTATATGCATTAACTGCATTAGCAGCTGGAATGATTTTTATATCAGCATTTTTCTTTATTTTAGGTGCTGAGTTTTTAGGTGCGGTTCAAATCGTTGTTTATTCAGGTGCTGTAATGGCTCTTTATGCTTTTGGTATGATGTTTTTTGATACAACAAGAGAGGTTAAAGAGAAGCAGGGTAATAAGTTTATTATTGTTGGTCTAGGTACTATCGCTGCTGTATTAGTAGTTTTAATCGTATCTGCTCCACTTGTTACAGATAATATTACAGCTTTTTATCCGATGATAGAGGGTGCTGGAAATACTCAAGAGGTTGGTTTAGTTCTATTTACTAAGTTTCTTATTCCATTTGAAGTTGCTGCAATTATGTTACTTGTAGCTATGATTTCAGGTATTATTTTAGCTGGTAAGAAGATGGATTTATCTATCACTCTTATGACAGATGCTGAAGTGAGAGATTTTAAAGAAGATAACAATAAAAAGGTACTTTCATGATGGAAATTGGACTTAGCCACTATCTAGTACTTTCTACAATTTTATTTGCTATTGGTTTAATAGGTGTAATGCGTAGAAAGAACCTTCTTTTACTGTTTTTCGCAACAGAGATATTACTAAACTCAGTAAATATCGCTTTTGCTGCGATTTCACACTACTATGGTGATTTAACTGGTCAGATGTTTGCATTTTTTGTTATCGCAATCGCTGCATCAGAAGTTGCTGTAGGTCTTGGTCTTTTAATTGTATGGTTCAAACGCCATGGCAATATTGATTTAGATTCAATGTCAACTATGAAAGGATAAAAGAATGGAGTTTTATTTATATCTTGCACTATTCTCACCGCTAGTTGGTTCTTTATTTGCTGCACTTTTTGGTGCATCTCCTAAAACTAAAATAGCTGGTATCGTTCCATCTCTTTTACTATTTATATCATTTGTAGCTAGTTCAATACTTCTAGTACATATCTTAAATGGTGGTGCTCCAGTTCATGTTGAGATGATGACATGGATGGCAACAGGCGATCTATATATTCCTTTTGGTTTTATAGTTGATCAAGTATCTGTAACTATGATGATGGTTGTAACGATAGTTTCAACTGTTGTTCATATCTACTCTATTGGATATATGGATCACGATAAAGGTTTTAATAGATTTTTCTCATACTTATCAGCATTTGTTTTTTCAATGATGATTCTTGTTATGAGTGATAACTTTGCTGGTCTATTTATCGGTTGGGAAGGTGTTGGTCTCTGTTCTTGGTTACTTATCGGTTTCTGGTATCAAAAAGAGAGTGCTACTTGGGCTGCGAATGAAGCATTTATTATGAATCGTATCGCTGACCTTGGAATGTTAATCGGTATCTTCTTAGTTTATTGGAATACTGGTACATTACAATATGCTGAAGCTTTTGCTGCAATGCCATCACTTGATACTGATATTCTTACTCTTATGGGTATCTTTTTATTCATAGGTGCTATGGGTAAATCAGCTCAATTTCCACTTCATACTTGGTTAGCGGATGCGATGGAAGGTCCTACACCAGTTTCTGCACTTATTCACGCAGCAACAATGGTAACAGCGGGTGTTTATCTTGTAGTTCGTTCAAATGAACTTTATAGTCTAATCCCTAATGTTGGTCTATTTATCGCTTCTCTTGGTGCATTTGTTGCAATTTTTGCAGCTTCAATGGCACTTGTAAATCGTGATATGAAAAGAATTATCGCTTATTCAACTCTTTCACAACTAGGTTATATGTTTGCAGCTGCTGGTCTTGGTGCTTACTGGGTTGCACTTTTCCACCTTATGGCTCACGCATTCTTTAAAGCTCTATTATTCTTAGGTGCTGGTAATGTTATGCACGCAATGCACGATGAATTAGATCCATTTAAAATGGGTGGATTAAGTAAGGTTATGAAGGGTACATTTATTATGATGACTCTTGCTTCTGTTGCACTTGCAGGTATCTTTCCTCTTGCTGGTTTCTTCTCTAAAGATCTAATTTTAGAGGTTGCTATTATTGAGCATCACTATATTATCTATTCAGTATTACTATTTACTGCTGGTTTAACTGCATTCTATTCATTTAGACTTGTTGCACTTATTTTCCATGGTGAAGAGAGATATAAACTTTTTGGTATCGATCCACATGAAGCATATAAATTCATGCTAATCGCTATGACACCATTACTTATTCTAGCAATTATTGCTGGTTCATTTAAAATGACATATTTTGAGATGGTAACAGCTGTTCTTCCTGCAACTGAATACCATGTTCATAGTGCATTCCTTTACTGGGTTATGACAATTGGTACACAACTTTTTGTAGCCTTTGCTATTCTTTATGCTTATAAAAAATATACAAGAATGGATATTACAGTTCCAGATGGTACATCTAAAATGGAACAAAGCTTTGCGTATAAATTATTGAAAAATCAATACTATATTCCTTATGCTTATGAAACATACTTAGTACAACCATATAGAGAGTTATCAACATTTTTCTGGGTACAGGTTGACCAAAAAATTGTAGATGGTACTGTTGATGGTATCGCTGGTGTTCTTTATACTACTGGTGAAAAAACTAGAGATATGCAAAGTGGTAATCTTTCTACTATGCTTAAATGGATGGTAGCAGGTACTGTTGCATTATTATCATTAGTTGTTATTTTTGGATTAGCAGCTAGATATTCTGTTGAAATCACAACGATTTTATCAGGTTTAGGAGTTTAGTAAATGATTGATCATATTTTATCGATTTTAATTTTCTTCCCAGCACTCGCGGCAGTGCTAGGATTTATGATTCATAAAGATAGTATTCGTGCTTATGGTGTTACTGTAGCTATTATCGAATTTGCACTAGCTTTATATCTTTGGTTCTCTTTTGATTCAAATGCATCGGGTATGCAGTTTATGGAACATATTCCTTTAGTGCCTTCGTTTGGTATTAATTATATTTTAGGTGTTGATGGTATTTCTCTGTTTATTTTAATACTTGCAGCATTTTTTACAATGATAGGTATCGCTTCTTTAACGGATACTAAAAATGTAAAAAATATGATTATTACTCTACTGTTTTTACAGATGACTATGATGGGTGTATTTGCTGCACTTGATGGTATCGTATTTTATGTATTTTGGGAACTTTCTCTTGTACCTATGCTTTATATCATTGGTGCTTGGGGTGGTCCTTTACGTATATATGCTTCTGTTAAGTTCTTCTTATATACATTTGCAGGTTCATTAGTAATGTTAGTAGGTATGCTGTTTATGGCATATTTTTACTATCAAGCAACAGGTCAATGGAGTTTCGCTATCCTTGATTGGTATAGACTGATTCTTCCTGAGAATATTCAACTTTGGTTATTTGCAGCATTCTTTATGGGTTTTGCTATCAAAGTACCAATGTTTCCATTTCATACATGGTTACCATATGCTCACGGTCAAGCTCCAACTATCGGTTCTGTTATCCTTGCAGCGATTTTACTTAAAATGGGTACATATGCATTTATCCGTTTTTCACTGCCGATGTTTCCAGATGCATCAGTTTACTTTATGTTCCCAATTGCGATAATCGCAATTATTATGATTGTTTATACTGCGATGATTGCATATGCTCAAAAAGATATTAAGCAAGTTGTTGCTTACTCATCTGTTTCACACATGGGTGTTATTATTCTTGGTACATTCGCACTAAATGTTGAAGGTATTTCAGGTTCAGTTTTCTTAATGATTGCACACGGTGTTGTTTCAGGTGCACTATTCTTACTTGTTGGTGTTATCTATGACAGACGTCATACGAAGATGATGGATCAGTTTGGTGGTTTAGCTCACGTTATGCCTAAATATGCAACTATCTTTGGTCTTATGATGATGGCTTCTGTTGGTATGCCACTTACAATTAACTTTGTTGGTGAGTTTTTAAGTCTTCTTGGATTTTATCAACAATCACATATCTTAACAATCTTAGCAGGTATCGCTATTATTGTTGGTGCTATCTATATGTTAGCAGCTTACAAAAAAATGTTCTTTGGTGAAGTTACAATAGAGGAGAATAAAAATCTTCCAGATGTGAATAAAAGAGAGCTTGTTGCTTTAATTCCATTAGCAGTAATTACAGTTTGGTTAGGTATCTATCCTAAACCAGTTTTAGAGCCAATTAATAACTCAGTTGAGTCTATCGTTCAGTTAATGCATGATAAATCAATTACAGAAGAAGCTAAAATGAGAATCCCTAATCTTGTAAAAGATGCAGAGATTGCTAAAACTTCATCAGGGGAGGCACACTAATGTTAGAGCCAATAAACGTTTCCTTAGAGTCATTAAACTTAATGACTCTAACACCAATGCTTATACCAATTATTGGAGCATTGTTAATTTTAGTTGTTGATATGTTTAAAAGTGGATTGGATAAAACTCTTTATGTTGTTTTAGCAATTCTTTTCTTAATAATGGATTTTGGGGCATTGACTAGTTCTGCTGGTATCTTTATGCAAGATGGAACTGTTATGGGTGTCTTTGATATGATGCTTATCGATGGTTTGGCTATTCTTTCTCAGTTTATTATTGTTGGGGCTTCAATGCTGTTTATACCATTGGCATTAACAAATAAACGTTTCCATGAGTTTTCATATCCTGAGTTTTTTGCACTGTTCCTATTTATGATTGCTGGATTCCAGTTTATGGTATCAACTGATAACTTAATTCTTATCTTTGTTGGACTTGAAACTTCATCTTTAGCACTTTATACTTTAATAGCTATGCATAACCGTGATAAATCTTTTGAAGCTGCAGTTAAATACTTTACAATGGGTGCATTAGCAGCAGGTTTCTTTAGTTTTGGTGCTATGATCTTTTATGCACTTACAGGTTCTATCGAAATCAATCAAATTGCAACTGTATTAGCTGCAAATAAATATGTTGATATTGGATATGTACTTGTTGCAGTAACTTTCCTACTTGCATCATTTGGATTTAAACTTTCCTTAGTTCCTTTTCATACTTGGGCTCCAGATGTTTACGAGGGTTCTTCAGCTGCGATGGCAGGTTATATGTCAATCGTTCCTAAGATAGCTGCATTTGTTGTGACTATGAGACTTTTTGAGTTCTTAATTCATAGTGGTATTGTTTGGTTAGAGATGGTTCTTTATATCTTTGTTGTATTAACTATGACTATGGCAAATATTTGGGCTTTAGTTCAAACAGATGTGAAACGTATGCTTGCATACTCTTCAGTTTCTCATGCTGGTTTTGTAATGGCTGCTATCTTGATAGGTACAACTCAATCAAACTCGGCTCTATTTCTTTACTGGATACTGTTTAGTTTTACAAATTTAGGTTCATTTTCTATGTTATGGATGTCTCGTCAGAAACATCTTCCAGATCACCAAAGTTCAGACCATAGTTATGATAAATTTGCAGGTATGATTAAAACAGCTCCAGTAGCTGCTTCTATTATGGCTCTATTTATGTTAAGTTTAGCAGGTCTTCCTCCATTTGCACTATTTTGGGGTAAACTTTATATGATTAGTTCAGCGGTAACTGGTGGTTATACAGTTCTTGCACTTATTATGGCACTTAACTCTGCAATTGCAGGTTATTACTATCTGAAACTTATCGTTTATATGTTTATGAAAGAACCAGTAATGGGTAATGATGGACATATTTATGTATCTAATGCTACATTAGCACTCAAATCAATTATCGGTTTTGCTGCTATTGGTACTATCTTTGCATTTGTTGCTTTAAATCCTCTTTTAGAGTTTGTAACATCATTTGTATATAATAGTGGTTATTAATATATAAAAAATGGAGAAGA
>JAYEGK010000023.1:0-5890 GCA_034716265.1 Campylobacterota bacterium | reverse complement strand
CTTAAATTTCTTAAAAATGGAAAAACTGTTAGTCACTGGGCTAAAGCTTATCGTGGTATAGTGTTAAAAGAGTTAGCAAAGAACAATATAACATCATTAGCAGAGTTTCAATCACTTGAGATAGACAGTTTAAAGATTAAAGAGATCAAAGTAATCAAAAATAAAACAGAAATAGTATACGATATCATATAAATAAAAGGATCTAATTTGCAAGACTCTCAAGAATATAAAAATAAAAAAGCATTTTTTGAAAAAATAATTACACTCTATGGACGTAATGTTGTGATTGAAATTTTACAAGATGAAACAGTAGAGATTCATAAGCTCCATATGGCTGAATCAAATAAAACTGATGGAGCGATTAAAACTATTTTATCTCTTGCAAAAAAGAGAGATTTAAAAATTCATTTTCACGATAAAAATAGTTTAAGTAGAATAAGTAAAAATGCTAAACAAGATCAAGGTGTTGCGATAGATATTATCTCTAAATCTTATCAAAATGCTCAAGAGATAAAAAATCTTAAAAATTTTAAACTTATCGCACTTGATGCTATTCAAAATCCTCAAAACTTGGGGATGATAATACGTTCTTGTGCTGCTGGAAACATAGATGGAATTATTCTTCCTAAAAAAAGTAGTGCTAAAATCTCTCCTCTTGTTATAAAAGCAAGTGCTGGAACACTTTTTAAACTCCCTATCTATTTTTGTGACTCTTTAGATGAGATTTTAAATAATTTAGAGGAAACTCAAATCTATTCTCTCTCCTCTTCTGCTAAAAAAAGTATTTATGAGCTAAAACCAAATAATAGGTCAATATATGTGTTAGGAAATGAAAGTGATGGAGTTAGTGATGAAATTGAAAAACTTTGTAACGACTCTATCTCTATTCCTATGAACAGAGGCGTAGAATCCCTTAATGTTGCTGTAACAGCCTCACTTATAGCATTTATGCAGTAAGTAGTTTAGTTAGTAATTTTTATTACTAACTGTTTTTAAATTTTACTAATACCATACCTGCAAACTTCTTTTTATTATAGTATTCAACTCTATAAATTTTTCCAGCTTTATCTATAGAGTAGCGTTGTAAAATTTGTGATCTTTTTATTTTTACATCTGTTTCTACTCTACTTGCATTTTTATAACCTATAACATTGACTCTAAAACTACTATCTTTTTTTACTAAAAAATTGTTATAAACATCTATAATGCTACCAAAACTATAATCTTTTAATTTACCATCAACTAAAAGTTTTACTTTCTTTTTTGAGTTATCATACTCTATATAGTCTACACTCAGTTTTGATAGGTGTCTATTACCGTAACGAATATCATAACTATTTCCCTTTTTAATAACAGCAACAAGTGGATTTGATGATTCAAAATGAATATCTGAATCTTTCTTTACTGGAAAATATTTTAAAAGATTTCTCATTTTAGATAAAGGCAGTTTAATTTTATTATCATAAAACGATACATAAATATCGTTATTGATAGCATGATAAACACCATTAGCAGTCAACTTGAACTTTCTTTTAAACTCTATTCCCATAATCTGCATATATTTTTCAAGAGCTAAAAGATGATAATAAACACGTCCATAAGTAGGTAAGCTTTTACTTGCTTCATTTCCAAAAGCTGCTTTACCCTTGTTTATTGCAAAGTATGTAAGAGATTTTTCCATCTCCTTATCACCCTCTATCGTTCTTGTATTATGTACATGATATATATCTTCATCTTTCAATAAAAATTTATTAACATGCTCTACAACTTGATCAGAGATCTCTTTTAAATTTCCATATTTTGGAATATTAAGTGTTGTTTGATCAATAATAGAGCATTGTCCCCATCTTTTTGGTGAATGAAGATTATCTTCAAATACATGACGATAATAACCACTACCATCATGTAGATTTACTATCAGCTTCACTCTATCATCACTAATATGAGATTTTATCTTTTGAACATTTTCATACTCTGGATCTTTTTTAGAAAGATTTGCAAACTTTCTATTCATATCGCCATAGGGTCCTCTATTTCTTTCGATAATACTTAAAAAGTTCAGATTTGGAACAACCCAAACAGAACCTTTTGTAATCTCATAATGAGTAGAGATTAAAGATGCAGACATAAATCCACCCGGTTCATCACCTTGAATTCCACCAATAATTAGTAAAGTATTATTATCATCTTTTCCCTTTTTTATCAGATCAAAATCCATAATAGCACTTGCACTTGACATTGTACTAAACATAAATAACACTACTATTTTAAATAACTTCAACATGCCAAGGTTCAAACCGTACACCATCCTTATTGTTTCTTGTATATCTCATTCCAATATATGGAAGTTTCTTCATTCTTTTAAATTCATCTGTTGTTGCAAAATCTGCAGTAAAATTTTTATAACCCCAATCTTTACGTCCAACATCAAAATCACTAATAGTATGATAGGAGTATCCAGGTGGAGCTAATTGAACTGTTGCTTTTGTCATATTTCCTTGGCAACTATAGATTTTACTAATATAAAGACTTAACTGTTTTACAACATTTCTAACTCCAGAAGTAAGGATTAGATTATCTCCAACATCTCGAATAATTTTATTATAATCCTCTTGTGCTTTACCCTTAAAAAGATAATGTCCTGTATGTGCTATCTTAGTAACATCTTTATTTGCTATCTCATGAGTAATATCTAAACAAGTTTTTACACCCCAAAAACCATATTTACTTGGATCCTCATAAAAAAGTTTTTCGATAAAAGCTATCTCTTTGTTTGTAAATGTTCCTATGGCAGAGTAGTTCCTAGCAAAATAGAGTGCTTTATCGAAAGTGATAAGATTAAAATGTGCAAAACCAACATGTTTTTTTAATCGTTTAAGTCTTTTATGTACATCTAAAAGAACTTTAAACTCTTCATGTGTTAAATACACATCATTATCACTTGCAAATAGATCAGTTGTAATAATAGGTGTTAATGATAAATATGCTAAAAAATTTCTTCTATTCATAACTCCATTGTATCTAATTAATGCTAAAATAATAATCTAAAACTTGGAAAATTCAATTTAAAAGGTTTATTTAATGAATAAAAAAGTTCTTATCCTTTGCACTGGTAACAGCTGTCGTTCTATCATTGCAGAGGCAGTTTTAAACAGATACCTTAATGGTGTTGATGCCCAAAGTTCTGGTGTAAAAGCAAGTGGAAAAGTAAATCCAAATGCAAAAAAAGTTTTACAAGAGGATGGCTCGTGGGATGATAAATATCATTCAAAAACTCTGGATAAAGTTATAGAAACTGAGTTTGATTTGGTAGTAACTGTTTGTGATAATGCTCTTGAGAGATGTCCAATTTTTCCAAAAAATACAAAAGTGATTCACATTGGATATGAAGATCCAGATGGTAAAAACTATAATGCTTTTAAAAAGACTCTCAAACTTATTCAGATGGAACTTACACCTATTGTTAGAATGGAATTAGGTTTATAAAAAAGGAAAAAAATTGAAACAAAACGAATACTTAGAGTTAGGAAAGATAAATACTCTTCAACTCGATAGACTGACAACTCCAGGAGCTTATCTTCTTGCTCTTGATGGTAATGATGTCTTACTTCCAGGACAATATCTGACACAAGATATGAGAGAGGGAGATTTAATAGATATATTTTTATATACCGACTCTGAAGATAGACTTGTCGCTACAACCCTAACTCCAACGGCAAAACTTGATGAGTTTGCACTTTTTGAAGTTGTTGATACTGCAAAATTTGGTGCATTTATGGACTGGGGTCTTAGTAAAGATCTGCTTGTTCCAAATATGTTCCAAAAAACACCTTTTCAAGTTGGAGAAAAAAGATTTATTAAAGTTATCTATGATGAAAGAACTCACAGACTTGTTGGTACGGAAAAACTTGGTGATTTTTTTGAAAAAAAAGTAAAAGGTTTAGCTGTCAATAAAAAGGTTAATATCTTAATCATTGCCAAAACACCTCTTGGATATAAGTGTGTTGTAAATGACAAATATGAGGGTCTTATCTACCATAATGAAATATTTGAAAATATAGCTCTTGGAGATAAAAAAATAGCCTATGTAAAAATTGTTAGAAAAGATGGAAATATAGATTTAACTCTTAGAAAAGCTGGGAGTAAAAAAAGTTCAAATTCAGCAGATAAAGTTTTAGAACTTTTAATACAAAATGATGGAATCATGCCCTACAACTACAAAAGTGATGCAGAGCTTATTAAAGATATTTTTGCTCTTAGTAAAAAAGAGTTTAAACGTTCTCTTACTACACTCGTTGATGCAAATAAGATAGAAGTAAAAGATACTGGTATCTATTTAAAGGATTAAACAGTAATGGCTAAAAAGAAAAAAAGTATAGAACTCTCAGATAAAAAAATTAACTTTATGATTGAAAGAGTATCCTATAAAGCGATAAGATACTATCCAACAGCGATGAGTTTAGATGTTATGGTTATAGATGAAAATGGTAAAAAAGAGGGTATGCAAAATATCCCTTTTGCTCATATACCTAAAGAGATAAAAAAGATTATAAAACCAAATTAAAAGGAAAAATTATGAAAAAATGTAATTCACTAGAAGAGGTTAGAATAGAGATAGATGCACTTGATAGTAAATTAGTTGATTTAATATCTGAAAGAAGTCATCTGATCCGTCAAGCAGCATCATTTAAAGATAGTGTAGAAGAGGTAAAGGCAGAAGATAGAATAGAGTTTATCCTACAACGTGTTCGTCATCATGCTATCGAAAAAGAGGTCTCTCCAAATATGATTTCTGAACTTTTTGCAATTATGATAGATGAGATGGTTGAGACAGAGATAGCAGAGTTTCGTAATACAAAAACATTTTAGTATCATTAGTTGCTATATATAAATAGCAACTAATATAATTTAAAAAAAATACTTTATACCAAGAGTTATATTTTTTTGAATACCATGAATAATCTCTGTGTCAAGATTTGGAGCAATAAGAGCTGTTTTATGCTCTTGCATCATCATCTGATACTCTCCAAAAAATGAAAAATTATCATTGAGTTCAAACTCTCCTCCAATCTGCATCCCATAGGCTACTTTTTTAGAAGTTGTACTTATCGATTCTTCAATACCATCAATAACAGCATCATCCCAAGAAAGTTTACTGCCTCCTATACTAACACCTAAATATGGCTTAGCAAAAAGATTTGGAAGTTGATAGTTAATAGCTAGTAAACTATTATCTACAATAGCATTATCCAATAATGTTCTTGAATATTGTAATGTGAAAAATAGATAATCTGTAGCTTTATAACCAACAGAAAAAACATATCCAAAACCATTATCATCATCAGAATCGTTAATCAATAATCGACTACTACTATCTTGTTCTTTTTGTGAAAAGGAGAAAAGAGTATAATGAGTTCCTAAAGCTAAGAAAAAATTATTTGAAAGTTGTTGTGTTGGTTTTTCGATTATCTCTTGTTGTAGAACTTCAGCTTGTTCAATTATCTCAACTTCTTGAGCTTTTTCGGTTATCTCAACTACTTCAACTTTCTTAGTTGTCTCAATTTTTTGAACTTGCTCAACTTTTATAGCTTTTTTTAACTCTATATTTTTTTTTGCTAGTTCAATAGTGGCAAGTTTAATATAATTAAAGTCATAGTTTGTTGTTTCCAAATCTCTTATAATATATTTTACTTCACCATCTCTAATTTCATTTAAGATATCTTCATCAATATTACTCGTTGTTTTATAGATAAAGATCTCCTCTTTCTTTGATGTATAAACATTTTTTTCATCTGTTTCTTTAACTAAAAATTGTTTAATATACCCATTTTCGGTTTTACACCATTGATGTATATCACAAGATTCTACTAAAATAGTTTCACCATAAGAG
>JAYEGK010000022.1:0-6019 GCA_034716265.1 Campylobacterota bacterium | reverse complement strand
TGTATTTGATAGCGATTTTGAAAAAGATGATAAGCTTTGTAATTGCCTAGAATCTGAAAAGATTAAACCAAATAAAAAACCGATAGCAAATATGTATAGAGATTTATATCCCTATCCAAAATTCGATTTCAAACACGAAAAATTCGACCTACTGAAACAAAAACTACAAAACTTATTTAAGGAAAAAAAATGACGTTATACCCCGCGATAGATTTAAAAGATGGACAGGCAGTTAGACTTACTAAAGGTCTTATGGATAGTGCTAAAATTTACTCAAATGAACCCTATGAACTTGTGAAAAAGTTTGAAGCGATGGGTGCTGAGTGGGTTCACTTAGTTGATCTTAATGGTGCATTTGCAGGAGAGCCTAAAAACTTAGATTCGATTATTAAAATTCGTGAGAATTGTAATGTAAAACTTGAACTTGGTGGTGGGATTCGTGATGAAACTACAATCCAAAAGATGTTAGAGATTGGAATTGATAGAATTATTTTAGGTTCTATCGCTGTAAAAGACCCACAATTTGTTAGAGATATGGCTAGTAAATATCCTATCGCAGTTGGAATAGATGCTATTGATGGTTATGTAGCAGTTGAGGGTTGGGGTGAAGTTTCAACTATGAAAGCAACAGATTTAGCAAAAGAGTTTGCTGATGCTGGTGTGGAAGCTATTATCTGTACAGATGTTGGTAAAGATGGAACATTGAGTGGTGTTAATGTTGAGTTTACTTTAGATATAGCTCGTGCTAGTGGTGTAAGTACTATTGCAAGTGGTGGTGTAAAAGATGCACAAGATATTGAGGCACTCATCGCTACTAAGGAGGTTGATGGTGTAATTATCGGTAAGGCATATTATGAGGGTAGATTAGATTTAGAGAAGATGTTTAAACTCCTAGATTAATAGAAAAGCAAACAAAAATTTGATATTATTTTGCTATTAATTATATATATTCTAAAAGAAAAGGATTTCCATTGAAATTACTTGTTGTTGATGATAGCTCTACAATGCGTCGTATTATTAAAAATACATTAGCCCGTCTTGGTTACAAAGATGTTTTAGAGGGTGCTGATGGTGTTGAGGGTTGGGAGCAGATGGATCAAAATCCAGATATTGATATGCTTATTACTGACTGGAATATGCCAGAGATGAATGGACTTCAACTTGTTAAAAAAGTTCGTGCAGATGAGCGTTTTAAAGATACTCCTATCATTATGGTTACAACAGAGGGTGGAAAAGCAGAAGTGATTACTGCTCTTAAAGCAGGTGTAAATAACTATATCGTTAAACCATTTACTCCTCAAGTGCTTAAAGAAAAACTTGGTGCTGTAATGGGTGTTTCATAGTAATGCAAGAGCATTATTATGAACTTGTAGTCCATATCTCCTCTCACCACTCTCTTTTTTCAGATTTTTTATCAGATACACTTCCTGTTGGTTTTGAAGAAACTGATGATGGGTTTATTATTAGAAGTGAAGATGATTTAGAGACTATAGTTTGGGGTTTAGAGCAGTTTAATGAAGCTCTACAAAAAGCTTTAGGTGAAAATATTGAACTTGAAACTCTCCAGTCAAAACTTAAAAATAGTGATTGGGTTGATATCTATCAAAAAAGTATCGCACCATTGGCTATCGATAAATTTTATATCCATCCTACTTGGAACGAACCAGACCCAGATCTGATAAATATCGCTATTGATCCCGCATTAGCATTTGGAACAGGACATCATCCTACAACAGCTTCAGCATTAAAAGCGATTTCAAAGTATGTAAAAGAAGATGATACTCTTATCGATGTTGGTTGTGGTAGTGGTATTTTAGGTATGGGTGCTATGAAGCTCGGTGCTAAAGTTGATGCTTGTGATACAGATATTATCTCTGTTGAAAACTCTATTGTAAATGCAAAATTAAATGATTTGGAATTTCACAAAATATGGGAAGGATCCTGTTCGATAACTGATGAAAAGTATGATATCGTAGTAGCAAATATTGTTGCAGATGTTTTAACTTTTATAGCAAAAGATTTAAAAGGTGCGATGAAAGATGATGCAATACTCATTCTTTCAGGTATTTTAGACAAATATGAAAACAAAGTTCTAAAATTTTATAAAGATTGTGAAATTATAGAACGAATAGCCCAAGATGAATGGGTAACATTAATTTTAAAAAAGAAATAGGAAGAGATATAAAGAATGTCAGATAAAAATCAAAATAATGAAAATAATTTTTTTAACCAAAACCCACTAATTACATTTGCGATATTTTCAGTTGTAATTATTTTACTTTTCAAAACAGTTGTCGGTGAAGGTGATGGACTTAATGATACATCAAATTCAACGGTAACAAAAACACAAAAAGTGAGTTACTCAGAACTTAAAAGTTTAGTAGTATCAAAATCTATCTCTAAAGTAGAGATTGGTCAAACATATATTAAAGCTCTTTCTGCTGATGGACGTACTATCTATACAACAAAATTGGTAAGAGGTGATACAAAATTTATTGAAGAGTTAGATAAACAGGGTATTAACTATCAAGGTTTCAATGAGAGTAACTGGTTTACTGAGATGTTTGGATGGTTATTTCCATTTCTAATTATTATGGCTATCTGGATGTTTTTTGCTGGACGTATGCAAAAAAGCATGGGTGGTGGTATTTTAGGAATGGGTAATTCACAAAAGATGATTAACTCAGAAAAGCCAAAAACTAAATTTGATGATGTTGCTGGTGTTGAAGAGGCGAAAGAGGAGGTTCAAGAGATTGTTGATTTTCTTAAATATCCAGGTCGTTACGTTGAGATAGGAGCAAAAATCCCTAAAGGTGTTTTACTTGTTGGTTCTCCAGGTACTGGAAAAACTCTTCTTGCTAAAGCTGTTGCTGGTGAAGCAGATGTACCTTTTTTCTCTGTTAGCGGTTCAAGCTTTATTGAGATGTTTGTTGGTGTTGGTGCTGCTCGTGTACGTGACCTTTTTGAACAAGCAAAAAAAGATGCTCCAAGTATTATCTTTATAGATGAGATAGATGCTATCGGTAAAAGTCGTGCTGCTGGTGGAATGATGGGTGGAAATGATGAGAGAGAACAGACTCTTAATCAACTTCTAGCAGAGATGGATGGTTTTGGTACTGATACACCAGTTATTATTTTAGCTGCTACAAATAGACCGGAAGTTCTTGATGCTGCACTTTTAAGACCAGGACGTTTTGATAGACAAGTTCTTGTTGATAAACCAGATTTTGAAGGTCGTATCAAAATCTTAAATGTTCATATGAAAAATGTGAAGATGGATAAGGATGTAGAGGTAGAGGAGATTGCTCGTTTAACAGCAGGTCTTGCTGGTGCTGATTTGGCAAATGTTATTAACGAGGCGGCACTTTTAGCTGGACGTAAAAGTCAAAAAACTGTAAAACAGAAAGATCTTTTTGAATCAGTAGAACGTGCGATAGCTGGACTTGCTAAAAAATCACGACGTATCAATCCAAAAGAGAAAAAGATAGTAGCATACCATGAGAGTGGTCATGCACTTTTAGCAGAGATAACTCACGGAGCAAAGAAAGTTTCTAAAGTTTCTATCGTTCCTCGTGGTCTTGCTGCATTAGGATATACACTCAATAAACCTGAAGAAGATAAGTTTATGATGCAAAAACATGAACTGTGGGCTGAAGTAGATGTTTTACTTGGTGGTCGTGCTGCTGAAGAGGTTTTTATAGGTGAGATCTCAACAGGCGCTGGAAATGATTTAGAACGTGCAACCGATATTATTAAATCTATGGTTCAAACTTATGGTATGAGTGATGTAGCAGGTCTTATGGTACTTGAGAAGAGTAAACAATCTTTCTTAGGTGGTGGACAGCAAGCTACTCGTGAATATAGTGATAAAATGGCCGAGGAGATGGATGAGTTTATTAAATCATCTTTAGAGGAGCATTATAGGGGTGTTCTTGCATATCTTGAGGAGTATAGAGAGGCTATTGAAGAGATGGTTAAACTTCTTTATAAGAAAGAAAATATCACAGGAGAAGAGGTTAGAGAGATTATTGTTAACTTTGAACAAGAGAATGGTATCAAATCTAAAGTAGAGCAAGAAAATGATAATATTGAAAGTGAACTTAAAGAGGATGCTAAAATGTCTGGAGATACGAAAACAGGTGAAAAGATAGATGAATAATGATACTTTAGCTATCTCTAAAGAGGGATGGAACTATATCGGTTATTCGATAGCTCTATTTATATTTTTTGTTCTTTTACATCTCGATATATTAAGTTTTATAGCACTTCTATTTATAGCTTTTTTTGTTTATATATATAGAAACCCTGAACGTGAAACCTCTTTATCTCAAGAGGTTGGAGAGGTTCTAAGTCCTGTCGATGGGAGAGTTATTTATATAGAAAATTTAGTGGATTCTCAATATGCTTATAGAGTAGAGATCGATTCTAACTGTTTAAATGTTGGTTTTTTACGCTCACCGATAAATGGGGAAGTTTCTGATTTAACAATCATCAAAGGAACAAAGTTATCAAACTCTTCAAACCTTTTTGATAAACTTAATGAAAATACAACCGTTACATTTGTTGATAGTGATGCAAATAAAGTAAAAGTAAAACATTTTTCAAAAGTAAGTTTCGATGATATTAAAATAGATCTTAATACAAACCAAAAAGTTATCTCCTCTTCAAGATATGGCTTTATGATGAATGGGTTAACATCTATCTATCTTCCTAAAAATTTTAAACTGGATATAAGAGCAGGTAGTAAAATTATAGGATCTAAAACATTAATAGGCTCTTTTAAGTAAGAGCTGTTAATGCTGTTTTTTAAATAAAAGTTTATCTACATCTATCTCAAAATCAAAATATTCTGAACTAAACTTATCTTTATTGACCTTAGATAGCTGAATATAAGCTCCCGCATTATTGTTTACTTCCAAGTATAGTAAACCTAATGCATAGCGACTCTCAATAAACTTTTTATTTTTCATCTTAGATAACTCTAGTAGAGCAATAGCATTTTCATGATGATTTGCTGCTGTTGAAGCGACAGCACCTAGAAAAAGTGTATTTGCATCTCTTATTTTGTATTCATCTATGAGTGAATTATAGAGGGTATAGGATTCCTCAAAAGCCTTATCATAAAGTGATGCTAAAGCTAAAGCACTTAATATACCTGTTGGGTTACCCTGTATAGATTCTAGTTTATTTTTAAGATTTTCTCTTAAAAAATAGAGTCTTCCTATAATCAGATTTTGCTGTATATAGAGGTAGCGTGTGATATAGGGACCAAAATATAGGTCTTGAAAATTTAAATTTTGTTTTTTGAGATAGTTGAGAACTTTTTTTGCATATAGTTTAGTTTCTAAGGTATCAAATCTATTTTCTATATAGATAATATGGGGAAGTATATCGTTAGGAAAAAGTGCTATAAGTTTGTTTGATGCTTCTTGTGCTACATCTAGTTTATTTAACTTATTGGCAATGATTGTGTCTAGTGTTAGGTAGAGAGCTTTCTCTTTATAGTTTTTATCTAACCAATCTACACTCGATAGGTAGTTATCCTCTGCGATATGAATAAGTGTTTTATAGAGTTCTATCTCTTCACTTGAATCTTCACTCATAATATCATCTTTAATGATAGATTTTAGTTTTGTAATCTCTTTATCGATGAGTTGACTTGTCATAATAGCAAAAATTCCAGATAGATAGTTTTTCGCATCAAGATGATAAGATTTTGTAAAATGTTTATTTGCATTTGGTATATCACCTATTTGAGCATAGGTAAGTGCTAAATTATAATGAAGAATAGAGTGTTTAGGCTGTATTTTTACAAGTTTTATTAGATCTTCATTCGCAGACTTTATCTTGAGTTTTAAAGCTTTTTGTATAGCCCTTGCTATTCCCCCATTCACATTTGATGAGGATGCACTTGTTTTAAGATACTCTTGAGCAGAGTCAATACTATCTATAAATATGTTAGCATTTCCTTTTTGGATATATTCAATAGCTATATTTGGATTGAATATTTTATATGGAG
>JAYEGK010000021.1:0-24861 GCA_034716265.1 Campylobacterota bacterium | reverse complement strand
GTGATGCAAATAATGCTATTGTTTCTATTCATCCTGGTGCTGGTGGAACAGAGAGTCAAGATTGGGCTGAGATGCTTCTAAGAATGTATAAAAAATGGGCTGAGAAACGTAATTTTACTATAGAGGTACTCGATTATCAAAAAGGTGATGAAGCTGGAATAAAAGATGTATCGGTCATTGTCAAAGGTGAAAATGCTTATGGTTACTTAAAAGTTGAAAATGGTATTCATAGACTTGTTCGTATCTCCCCTTTTGATTCCAATGCAAAGCGCCATACCTCATTTAGCTCTGTAATGGTCTCTCCCGAAGTTGATGATGATATAGATATTATTATAGAGGATAAGGATATCCGAATCGATACATATAGAGCAAGTGGTGCAGGTGGTCAACATGTTAATAAAACAGAATCAGCTATCAGACTTACTCATATCCAAACAGGTGTCGTAGTTCAATGTCAAAATGATAGAAGCCAACATAAAAATAAAGCAACAGCATTAAAGATGTTAAAATCACGTCTTTATGAGCTAGAACTCGAAGCACAAAAAGCTAAAGAGGATGGCATAGAAAAAAGTGAAATAGGTTGGGGACATCAAATACGCTCTTATGTGATGCAACCTTACCAACAGGTGAAAGATACTCGAAGTAATCTAGCCTACTCAAATATTAGCAGTATTTTAGATGGAGATATTGATGAGATGATAGAAGGTGTTTTAATCTCTCAAAATAGAGCTTAAGATATGAAAGTTCTCAAAGAGTTTCAACTAGATGACAAATGCTCCTATCTTGACAACTTAGATACAACGACTCACTATAAATTTATAGATGATTGTACTCCTAAAGTTTGTCAAGAGCTTATAGAAAGAGGGTATAGAAGATTTGGCAAAATGTTTTTTCGACCAATTTGCACAACTTGTAATGAGTGCCAAAGTATTAAAATAGATGTAGAAAATTTTAAATTCTCAAAATCCAAAAAAAGAGTTATTAAAAAAGCATCCCATTTTAAAACTATTATACAAACACCCAACCTCTCTCAAGAACATCTTGATCTTTTTGCAAAATACCATCTTTTTATGAAAGATAAAAAAGATTGGAAATATAATGAAACAGATGAAACTAACTATTATAACTCTTTTGTAAATGGGCATTATGATTTTGGTTATGAGGTTTTATACTTCGATGACAATAAATTAATTGCTGTTGATCTGATAGATATTCTTGAAGATGGTATCTCCTCTATCTATTTTTACTACGATCCCGATTATAGCAGTTACTCCCTAGGAAAATTTTCACTCTATAATCAGATATCAATAGCAAAAAAATATGATAAAAAATGGATCTATTTAGGTTATTATGTTAAAGATTGTCCTTCACTATCTTATAAAGCTGATTATCAACCATATATCACTTTAGATGGAAGACCCCACGAAGATGAAGATTTTATTTGGAATTAATTTGTTACAATTTCAGATGATTAAAACAATAGTATTCGAACTCATACACTTTAGCATTATTTTAGTTTTGCTTGCCCTTGTGCAACATCAAGATTTATTAGACTCTCCTCTTCTACGATTTGAGCAGATGCAGATGAATGGAAACTTTTTACATCCATTTTTATGGACTTTGGGAGTTTATCTTATCATTGGAATTTTTAGATTAATTATTAAAGGATTAATGAAGTTTAAAAATAGAAAGTAGCTTTATAAAAGAGTTACAAAAGGATACTTCCAAAAAGGAAGTATCTTTAAAGGTTAAAACTAACCGTTACGTTTTTTCTGAATCTCTTCAGATACATTTTTAGGAACTTCAGCATAGTGATCAAATTCCATAGAGTATGTAGCACGTCCTTGAGTAGCTGAACGAAGGTCAGTTGAGTAACCAAACATCTCAGATAATGGAACGTGTGCATCAACAATTTTGTTCCCTGAACGGTCACCCATTGAGTTAACTTGTCCACGACGTCTGTTAAGATCACCAATAACATCACCCATATTCTCTTCAGGAACTTCAACTTCAACTTTCATCATCGGCTCTAAGATAGAAGGCTTAGCTTTACGACAAGCCTCTTTGAAACCCATAGATGCAGCAAGTTTAAATGCCATCTCATTTGAATCAACATCATGGTAAGAACCATCATATAAAGTTACATCAACATCTTCCATTGGGTAACCAGCAAGAACACCAGTACTCATAGCTTCTTCACAACCTTTTCTAACAGCTGGAATAAACTCTTTTGGAACAGATCCACCTTTAATAGCATTTGTAAATACAAATCCTGTATCAGCTTCACCTGGCTTAACTGTAAGATAAACATGACCAAATTGACCACGACCACCAGATTGTTTAGCGTATTTGTACTCTTGTTGTACTTCCTCTTTGATAGACTCACGATAAGAAACCTGTGGAGCGCCAACTTCAGCTTCAACGTTAAACTCACGTTTCATTCTATCAACAAGAATCTCAAGGTGTAACTCACCCATACCAGAGATAATAGTTTGACCAGTTTCCTCATCAGTATTAACTCTAAAAGATGGATCTTCAGCGGCAAGCTTACTTAAAGCGATACCCATTTTCTCTTGGTCAGCTTTAGTTTTTGGCTCAACTGCAACAGAGATAACTGGATCTGGGAAGTCCATTCTCTCTAACACAACTTTCTCTTCACCTGTACATAAAGTATCACCAGTCGTAGTTGCTTTAAGACCAACAACTGCACCGATCTCACCAGCGTAAATCTCTTTAACCTCTTCACGTTTGATAGCGTGCATCTTAACGATACGACCAATTCTCTCTTTCTTATCTTTAGTAGAGTTGTGAACGAATGAACCAGCTTCTAGTGAACCACGGTAAACACGGATGAAAGTTAAAACACCAACAAATGGGTCAGTCATGATTTTGAAAGCTAGTGCAGCAAAATCACCATCATCAGTTGATGGAACAGCAACCTCTTGCTCCTCATCGTCCATCATAGTACCCATGATATCCGCTGATTCAACTGGAGATGGAAGGTAAGCAACAACAGCGTCAAGTAGAGTTTGAACACCTTTATTTTTAAATGCAGTACCAACAGTCATAGGAACGATTGCCATACCAAGTGTAGCTTCTTTAATTGCAGCAATAATCTCCTCTTCAGAGATCTCTTCGCCCTCTAAGAATCTCTCAGCGAACTCTTCATTTCCATCAACTTCAGAGATAGACTCAAGTAGCTTTTCACGATACTCTTCAGATATTTCCATCATATCTTCACGGATATCTTGAGTATGGTAAGCAGAGCCCATAGCAGCTTCAGCATCCCAAACAATCTCTTTCATCTTAACAAGATCAATAACACCTTCAAACTCTGCTTCAGCACCGATTGGTAGTTGAATAGGTACTGGATTACCTTTAAGACGATCTTTAATTTGACGCTCAACTTCGTAAAAATCTGCACCAGTTCTATCATATTTGTTTACAAAAACAATTGAAGGAACCTTATAACGGTTACGTTGTCTCCAAACTGTTTCTGATTGAGGTTGAACACCACCAACAGCACAAAATACTGAAACAGCACCATCAAGAACACGCATAGAACGCTCAACTTCAATAGTAAAGTCAACGTGACCCGGAGTATCGATAATATTTATCTGTTTACCAGCCCACTCACAAGTAGTTGCAGCAGAAGTAATTGTAATACCACGCTCTTGCTCTTGCTCCATCCAATCCATTGTTGCAGCACCATCATGTACTTCACCAATCTTATGCTCAACACCAGTATAGAATAAAATTCTTTCAGTTGTTGTAGTTTTACCTGCATCGATATGCGCAGCAATACCGATATTTCTTACATCATTAAGTTTGTGACTTCTTGCCATATTTAGTACCTTAGTTAAATTAATTGAGAGATAAGCTCTTTTATAAACAAAGTTTTTTTACTTACAAAAGAGCTGTCAATATAGGGTTGTTAAGTGCTAGGGAACTATCTCCCTTACACTTAACGGTTAAAAAGTTGTGATTACCAACGATAGTGAGCAAATGCTTTATTAGCTTCTGCCATTCTGTAAGTATCCTCTTTCTTCTTGAATGCTGAACCTTTATCAGTTGCCGCATCCATGAACTCATTAGCTAATCTCTCAGCCATAGTTCTTTCGTTTCTCTTACGAGCTGCGTCGATTAACCATCTAATAGCTAAAGACTGTTGACGTACTGGACGTACTTCTACTGGAACTTGATAAGTAGCACCACCAACACGGCGACTTTTTACTTCGATAATTGGTTTAATATTTTCAATAGCTTCATTAAATGTATCTATACCAGTTTTTTCACCACGAGAGCTAATGATATCCATTGCACTGTAAATGATTTTTTCTGCTGTTGATTTTTTACCATCTAACATTACTTTATTTATAAATTTCGTCAGTATTTTACTTCCATAAACTGGATCTGGCATAACTGGACGAACGGGAGCTTTTCTTCTTCTCATATTTGAGTATCCTTATTCTTCAATTTTTTCAAATTTACTCAAAATTAATCACTTAAGATTAATCCTGTAGCTATTGAATATTAATGTTTAAAAAAAAGTCTTAGACTATTTCTTAGGCTTTTTTGTTCCATATTTAGAACGAGCAACCATACGGTTAGCAACACCAGCAGTATCAAGAGCACCACGAACGATATGATACTTAACACCCGGTAAATCTTTAATACGACCACCACGAACAAGAACAATAGAGTGTTCTTGAAGGTTATGACCCTCACCACCGATATAAGAGATAACTTCAAAACCTGAAGTTAATCTAACTTTTGCAACTTTTCTTAAAGCCGAGTTAGGTTTTTTTGGTGTAGTTGTATATACACGAGTACATACACCACGACGTTGTGGACATGAAACAAGAGCTGGTGATTTAGATTTTTTAATCACACGTTTACGCTCATTACGAATCAGTTGATTGATTGTAGGCATACAATTCCTTTTTACTTATTTTTTCCAGTAGAATTTAATTCTCTATCTTTATAGAGAATTATAGACTCGAAAGGATACATAAGTTCTATTTAAATCTAGCTTATTTTAAGTATAAATTAATATTGATTGTAGAAGTGGGGAGGATATATACGAGTAAAAACTCGTATATAGGGTTTAAAGATTACTATTCACTCTCAAAAGTAACTGTTTGATCTTTATAGATACCAGTTCCAACAGGAATAGTACGACCAATGATTACATTCTCTTTTAAGTTACTAAGATCATCAACTTTAGCAGAAACAGCAGCTTCAGTTAATACTTTTGTAGTATCTTGAAATGATGCAGCTGAAATAATACTATCAGCAGATACAGCAGCACGTGTAATACCAACTAAGAATGGCTCCGCAATCGCTGGACGACCACCAAGACGAATAATTTTTTCATTCTCTTGGATAAATTTAGATTTAGAGATCAAATCTCCCTCTATAAATTTAGTGTCACCTGAACGAACAATTTTCACCTGTCTTAACATCTGAGTAAAAATAACCTCAATATGTTTATCAGAGATATTAACCCCTTGAGAACGATAAACTTGCTGCACTTCACTTACTAAATAGTTATAAAGTGCTTTCACACCCATAATTCTAAGAAGTTCATGAGATGATAAAATACCTGTTGTTAATCTCTCTCCAGCATGTACAAAATCACCAGCATTTACAACAGCAACATGAGATTTATCAACAAAGTACTCTTTAATAATTCCATGATCTGTACTACTAATAACTATTCTAACTTTACCACGAAGTGGTTTTCCAAAGCTTACAACACCATCTATCTCAGAGATAAGTGCTGTTGCTTTTGGACGACGACCCTCAAAAAGTTCAGAAACACGTGGAAGACCCCCAGTAATGTCTGATGATTTTTGAAGTGCTTTTGGTGTTTTAGCGATAATCTCCGCTATTTTTACCTCTGCTCCATCTTTAACAAAAATCGATGATTTAGGTTCAACACTATATCTTAAAATCTCACCATCTTCTGTAGCAACGATAATAGTTGGTTTGTACTCAGATGAAACATAATCATTTATCATTAAACGTGTTTTACCAGTCAACTCATCCATCTGTTCTGTTGCTGTAACACCAACTATAATATCTTCATATTGTATAGTACCATTTGCTTCAGAAATAGTTGGATTTGAGTATGGATCCCACTCCGCTATAACGATTGACTCATCATTTGCTGGTTTAGCTATTAAAGTTGAAGCATCAACATTTTCATTATCTTCAACTACAATCACTGAACCACGAGCGATATAGTGTCTAATAGCTTCACGATTATTTGTATCTACAACAGTTGCAAATAAACCTTTTTCAACTACTTCATATCCAGTTTTAACACCTTCAAATCTTTCTAAGTAATCACCTTTAAGAAGGAAATACTTGACACTACCCTCCTCTTTTGCGAGAATTTTTTGTGTAACTGGAGCACCATCATCAACTGATACTTCAGAAGCATAAGGGATACGACTTGGTACATTCCAACCATCTTTAATAGTTTCAACAATCGACTCATCTTCAGAAACTTCACTACCATTTATATAAGGAAGATAAAATTTACCCTCTATCTGTCCGCTTACACCCGCTAACTCATTAGGTTTAGCGATCTCATTTTTACGAAGTGTATAACGTACTGTTTCCTTTGCTGAAACAATACTTATAACAACTTCATCATGTACAGTTACTATCTCTATTTTACCTGCAAATGGAGCTTTGATTTTAGGCTCAACTAATAATACAGCAGCATTTCTACGATTTGCTACAATATTTTTACCATCTTTAGAAAGATATGTTTTAAGATTATAATAACGAATAAAACCTTCTCTCTCAGCTATAACTTGTCTCTCTTGAGCAGTTGAAGATGCTGTACCCCCAACGTGGAAAGTTCTCAGTGTAAGCTGTGTACCTGGTTCACCGATTGACTGTGCAGCAATAATACCAACAGCTTCACCAGCACGAACAATATGACCAGTTGCAAGGTTTACACCATAACATAAAGCACAGATACCGTCGCTACTTTTACAAGTTGTTGGTGTTCTAATATGTGCTGTTTTAATTCCCGCTTCAGCTATCACTTTCGCACTTACTTGATCTAAAAGAGTACCTTCCGAAAATAGTATCTCATTACTAATAGGATCTATAATATCTTCAGATAAAACTCTACCATCAAGTCTATCTTCTAAAGACTCTATTAAAGTATTTTGATCCATAATATCTGAGATCTCAATACCTTCGTGAGTATGACAATCATGCTCAACAATCTTAACATTTTGAGCAACATCAACAAGCTTACGAGTAAGGTAACCTGCATTGGCAGTTTTTAGTGCAGTATCGGCAAGACCTTTTCTAGCACCGTGAGTAGAGATAAAATACTCAATTACATTCAGACCCTCTTTAAAGTTAGAGATAATCGGTGTTTCAATAATATCACCAGATGGTTTAGCCATAAGACCACGCATACCAGCAAGTTGTCTAATCTGTGCAGCAGAACCACGAGCACCAGAATCAGCCATCATATGGATAGAGTTAAATCCATCCTTATCATTTTCAACAAGTTCCATCATCTCTGATGCAAGAATATTATTTGTATCTGTCCAAACATCGATAATTTTATTGTAACGTTCCTGTTCTGTTAAAAGACCCGCTTCAAACTGTTTTTGAATCTCAACAACTCTATTTTTAGAGTCAAGAATTTTTTCCTCTTTCATATCTGGAACACGGATATCATCAGCAGAGATAGAAACACCAGCTTCTGTTGCATGTTTAAAACCTAAATCTTTAAGTTTATCAAGGAAACCAGAAGTTACACCAACACCACCATGTTTTTGAACATAATCAACTACCGCATTGATAGCTTTTTTCTTCATAATTTTATTCCAAAGTTCAGCAGGAACAAAATCTGGTAAGATAGCTTTTAGAAGCATACGTCCAGCAGTAGTATGAATAATACGACCATCAACACGAGTTCTTACTTTTGCATGAAGATCTAATGAACCATGCTCAAGAGCAATATTTATCTCATCAACATTAGCAAAAAGTTTATTACTACCATTGACACCATTTTTTTCCAAAGTGATATAATAGATACCAAGTACCATATCTTGAGAAGGTGTAGCGATCGCTTTACCAGATGCTGGAAGTAAAATATTCATAGATGCAAGCATCAACACTTTTGCTTCTGCAATTGCAGCTGAAGATAATGGTACGTGAACAGCCATCTGATCCCCATCAAAATCGGCATTAAAAGCAGCACATACTAATGGATGTAACTGAATAGCTTTACCATCAATCAATTTAGGATGAAATGCTTGAATTGAAAGTTTATGCAGTGTTGGTGCACGGTTAAGCATAATTGGGTAACCATCAACAATCTCAGCAAGAGATTCCCAAACCTCATTTGTTTTAGCATCAATCATCTTCTTGGCAGCTTTTACTGTTGTAGCATAACCCTTCTCTTCAAGTTTTGCAATAAGATGTGGCTTAAATAGCTCTAAAGCCATCTTCTTAGGAAGTCCACACTCATCCATCGCTAAAGATGGTCCAACAACGATTACAGAACGTCCTGAAAAATCAACACGCTTACCAAGTAGATTTTGACGGAAACGTCCCTGTTTCCCTTTAATAATTTCACTTAAAGATTTTAGTGGACGCTTATTTGCACCTTTAACAGCATTTGCACGACGACCATTATCAAATAAAGCATCAACAGACTCTTGTAACATACGTTTCTCATTACGAACAATAATCTCTGGAGCTTCAAGTTCAACAAGACGCTTTAGACGTTGATTACGGTTAATAACACGACGATAGAGATCATTTACATCAGAAACAGCAAATTTACCACCATCTAAAGATACAAGTGGACGTAGATCTGGTGGAAGAACTGGTAAAACAGTTAACATCATCCAAGCAGGATTATTACCACTATTTAAAAATGACTCAATTACTTTAAGACGTTTGTTAATAGTTTTTCTTTTAGCTTCCGATTTTGTTTCGCCTATAGCCTCTTTTAACATAGTGAAAAGATCAACTAAATCTATAGAATCAAGTAGGTCACGAATAACCTCTCCACCCATACGAGCTTTAAAACCTAACTCACCAAATCTTTGAACTAAAGTACGGTATTGCTCCTCATTTAAAACATCATATTGAAGAACGGGTGTTTTTGCTTCAGCATCATAATATGCTTCTCCACCAGTTTCAACAATATAAGCTTCATAATAAAGAACACGCTCTAAATCCTTCATCTTCATACCTAAAAGAGTACCTATACGTGAAGGAAGTGAACTAACATACCAGATATGTGCAACAGGAGTTACAAGTTCGATATGACCCATACGAGTACGACGAACTTTAGTAGATGTTACTTCAACACCACACTTCTCACATACTACACCCTTATAACGCATCTTTTTATATTTACCACAAAGACACTCATAATCACGAACTGGACCAAATATTTTTGCACAAAAAAGACCATCACGCTCAGGTTTTAATGTTCGGTAGTTAATAGTTTCAGGTTTTTTTACTTCACCATGACTCCAAGACATCACCTTTTCAGGTGATGCAAGGCGAAATTGCAGCTGTTTAATATCTTTTGGTCTATTTTCTTCAGTTACTTCTACGGGTACTAATTTACTCATCGTCTTTAACCTCGTCCATAATTTCTACATCAAGAGCTAATGATTGAAGCTCTTTTGTTAATACAAATAGTGTTTCAGGAATACCAGGAGCTGGTACTAATTCGCCTTTCGTAAGTGCTTTATATGCACGTACACGACCATCAACATCATCAGATTTAATAGTTAACATCTCTTTAAGAACTGCTGATGCTCCATAAGCTTCTAAAGCCCAAACCTCCATCTCACCAAATCTTTGTCCACCAAAGAGTGCTTTACCACCAACTGGTTGTTGCGTAACTAAAGAGTATGGCCCAGTAGAACGAGCATGAATTTTCTCATCAACAAGGTGATGTAGTTTAAGAATATACATATACCCTATATTAACACGCTCTTTAATTTTCTCACCTGTCATACCGTTATAAACAACAGTTTTTCCATCAGCATCCATCTTAGCAAGTTCAAAAAGTTTATCAAATTCAGTTTGATTTACACCCTCAAAAATTGGAGTAGCAAATCTTACACCACCTTTAGCCCAATCTCTTGCATATTGTAAAAACTGCTCATCACTCATATCACCGATAACTTTCACTGCATTCATCATACCAGCAACATCAGCAATAGCGATCATACGTGAACGCATATCCTCAATAAAGCCCTTCTGTTTTGTTTCAAACTGCTCTAATATTTGGTTACCAAGTTCACGACCTGCCATACCAAGATGCATCTCTAAAATCTGACCGATATTCATACGAGATGGTACACCTAGAGGATTTAAACATACATCTACCGAACGTCCATCTTCCATATAAGGCATATCAACTTCAGGAACAATAATAGAAACAATACCTTTATTTCCGTGACGACCAGCCATCTTATCACCAACTTTTAGTTGACGTTTTGTAGCTATATAGATCTTCACATATTTAACAACACCATTTGGAAGAATATCATCTTTTTCTAAAATTGTAAGTTTCTCTTCATGCTCATCTCTAAAGATACGCTTCTGTTTTTGAAAATGATTTTTAGTCTTACTATATTCATTTTGAATCTCTTCACTAAATGATTTTACAATAGCATTCATCGCAAAACGATTCACTTCCACTAAATCATCAGGATTGATTGTGTCACCTGATTTGTACTCATTCTCTCCAACTTTAATATCGCTTCTTAAAGATTCTCTTGTTAAAAGTTTTGCTACTCTTAACATCTCCTCTTTATCGATCATTAAAAGACGGTCATAATGTTCACGTTCTAAATAATCACGCTCCTCTTTCTCAATCTCTAAAGCACGAGCATCTTTATCGTAACCTTTTTTAGTGAAGATCTTAATATCAACTACAACACCCTCCATTGATGGAGGACAATAGAGTGATTTATTTACAACATGACCAGCTTTTTCTCCAAAGATAGCACGTAATAAACGCTCTTCTGGTGTTGGTTTTACTTCACCTTTAGGAGAAACTTTACCAACTAAAATCATACCACCACTTACTTTAGTACCGATTTTGATAATACCTGTTTCATCTAGATGCGCTAACTCATCATCTCTTACATTAGGAATATCACGAGTAATCTCTTCAACACCATGTTTAAGCTCACGAGCTTCAAGCTCTTTTTCATAAATATGAACTGAAGTAAATGCATCTTGACGAATTAAACGTTGAGAGATTACGATAGCATCCTCAAAGTTATAACCATTCCAAGGCATAAATGCTACCATCGCATTAACACCAAGTGCTAACTCTCCTTGATCCATATTTGGACCATCTGCGATCACTTGACCTTTTTCTACTCTCTCTCCAATTTTAACAATCGGTTTTTGAGTAAAAGATGTATTTTGATTGGTACGAAGATTTTTTTGTAAAGGATAGTAATCTATATAGATCTCATCCTCTTCTGAACCCATAACATAGATATGTTTGCCATCTACTTTTTCGATGATACCAGCACGCTCTGCTTTTACACACTCCCATGAATCACGAGCTACAAGTTTTTCAACACCTGTACCAACCATTGGAGAGTATGGTCTGAGTAATGGAACCGCTTGACGTTGCATATTTGATCCCATTAAAGCACGATTGGCATCATCATGCTCAAGGAAAGGAATAAGTGATGCAGCAACACCAACAACCATATGAGATGAAAGATCGGCATAATCACACTCAATCGGAGACTGTAATAAAATCTCACCATCTTGTCTAACAGAGATAAGCTCATCAATAAATTGATTTTGAGAGTTTAACTTATTAGAAGCAGCTGCAATCTTTTTACCCTCTTCTTGAGTCGCTGTAAGATAGATAACTTCATCTGTAATCAAACCATCTTTCATCACTTTATATGGAGCTTCAATAAAACCGTGTTCATTTACTTTTGAGTATGTTGCAAGGGTGTTGATAAGACCAATATTTTGACCCTCTGGAGTCTCAATAGGGCAGATACGACCGTAGTGAGTTGGATGAACATCACGCACCTCAAATCCAGCTCTCTCTTTAACAAGACCACCCTCACCTAAAGCTGAAAGACGACGTTTATGTGTAACTTCTGAAAGTGGATTTGTTTGATCCATAAATTGAGAAAGTTGCCCACCAGAGAAAAACTCCATAATAGTTGATGTAATCATCTTTGAGTTGATCAGATCATGTGGCATTAAATCGGCAACAGGACCACTTAAAGTAGCAAGTTTGTCACGAATAGCTTTTTGCATTTTCACAAGACCGTTATGTAACTCATTTCCTAAAAGTTCACCTATAGAACGGATACGACGGTTACCTAAATGGTCTCTGTCATCAAGATGTCCACGACCATTTTTTACTTTAATAACATACTTCACCGATTCAATAATATCTTGATGTGTCAAAACAGTAATATATTCAGGAATATTCATCCCTAGTTTATGGTTCATCTTCATACGACCAACTTTAGTTAGATCATATCTCTCTGGGTCAAAGAAAAGTTGATTTACAAATACTTTAGCTGCTTCTTTTGTTACTGGCTCACCAGGTCTCATCACTTTGTAGATACGAATAGCTGAAAGATCATTTTCATCTTCTATATCTTCTGTCTGTTTTAAAAGCTTTAGTGAGTCTGCATCAGCATTAAATGCATTGATTATGGAGCTATCAACACCATCTGCTAAATCATTTGCTATTTTAAACTCTGTAACACCTATCTCAGCCATTCTTTTTAACTTAGCTTCATCTATATGAGACATCGCATCAAAAAGAACTTCACCCGTTTCTGGATCAATAATCGCCTCAGCAAGATATCTATCTAATAATATCTCTGTAGGATACTCTACATCACTAAGCCCTTCCTCAATTAACTTTTGAGCTTTTTTATTGGAGAGTCTTTTTCCAGCAGCAAGAATTAATTTACCATCTACATCCAAAAGGTCATAAGAGGTTCTTGAAGCATAATTGATAGGATCAAACTTCATAGAGAAGCTATTCTCAGCAATGTTAATTGTTTGAATAGGATAAAACAGTTTTAATATATCCTGTTTCGAATAACCTAAAGCACGGAACATAATCGTTACAGGTACTTTACGACGCTTATTGATTCTCATATATAAAATATCTTTAGGATCATACTCAAAATATAACCATGAACCACGATCTGGAATAATCTGACCTGTGTAAATCAGTTTATTACCAGTAGTCGTTGATTCCTCTTCCTTAAAGATAACACCAGGTGAACGATGAAGTTGATTAACAACAACTCTTTCAACACCATTAATGATAAAAGAGGTTCTATCTGTCATTAATGGAATATCACGAACAAAAATATTTTGCTCTTTAATATCTTTTACACCAAGTTTTTCTTTAGTATTTTCATCTCTATCCCATAACACTAAACGTGTTTTCATTCTTAATGATATAGCATAAGTAAGACCACGTTCCATAGATTCTCTAACTGTATATTTTGGTTTTCCTACTTCTGAACCGATATATTCAACAGTTAATCTATTTTGAGTGTCATGGATAGGAAAAACTGCTTGAAATACATTTTCAATACCACTTGTTGATCTATCTTTAGCATCTAACATTAGTAGTTTATCGTATGAATTTTGTTGTAGTTGTAAGAGATTAGGTACTTCAATTTTTTGAGGAGTTTTAGAGAAGTCTACACGAAGACGATTTCCGGAGTATAAAGTGTTTAACATAGGCTACCTCGATGAGTTTTGTTAATTGGTGGGCTTTAATTTAAAAAATTAAGCTATCGTATCTAGACGTCTCTAGATAGATCTTTGAGCGCTTGAAAATAGGCTCGATTGTTATAGTGCTTATAAACGACATAAGGGCACTTTTCTAAAAAGAGAAAATCTCTTTAGAAAAGCACCCAAAAAAATGGAGGGCAAAGCCCTCTTAATTTAGTTAAAATTATTTAACTTCTACTACTGCACCAGCCGCTTCTAGAGCAGCTTTAGCTTCTTCAGCAGCTTCTTTATCTACAGCCTCTTTGATTGTAGATGGTAAACCTTCACAAGCCTCTTTTGCTTCTTTAAGTCCTAAACCAGTTAAAGCACGAACAGCTTTAATAACACCAATTTTCTTAGCACCAACATCAGTTAATACTACATCAAATTCAGTTTTTTCAGCAGCAGCTTCACCAGCTACAGCACCACCAGCAACTGCAACAGGTTGAGCAGATACTTGAAATTTTTCTTCAAACTCTTTTACTAATTCAGAAAGTTCTAAAACAGAAAGTCCTGAGATATATTCTAATACGTCTTCTTTAGTTGTTGCCATAATTTTTCTCCATTATATGCATAATAGATAATTATCTATAATTATCTATTTTAATTTTTAAAAGCTCTTAAGCTTCCTCTTCTTTCTTTTGTCTAAGTGCATCAAGACCAATAGTAAAGTTTGCAACAGGTGCCATCCAAGTAGCAGCAAGCATAGCAAGTAACTCTTCACGTCCTGGAAGTTTAGCGAATGCTTCAACTTTAGCAGCATCAGCAACCTCACCATCAATATATGCTGATTTAATTACAAATTTTTCATTATCTTTAGCGAATGTAGAAACTACTTTAGAAGTAGCAACAGAATCTTCACCCCAAATAAGAATATTTGTATCTTTTAATGTAACACCAGTTAACTCAGCATTTGCAAGTGCAATAGTTGCTAAAGTGTTTTTAACAACCTGTACTTTTGCCTCTTTTTCACTAGCGATATTTCTTAAACTTTCTAATTCAGATACTGTCAAACCTTTGTAATCACAGAAGATTACAGATTGAGCAGTTTTGAATTCAGTAGAAAGTACTTCAATAATTTTAGCTTTTTGTGTTTTTGTCATAGAATTTTCTCCTTTCCAGACAACACTTCAAATAGGAAAAATTAAGCGTTACCGCTCCCATTATCTTTAGTCCATAAAATGCAGTTACCAAAGTAGTAACTTTAGAGTACTCTACTAAAAAGTAGAGCACTAAAAATTACTAAATATTTTTATTTAATTTCAGCTAATTCAACAACATCAAGTTTCACAGCTGGACTCATAGTTAATGAGATAGCAGCATTCTTAATGTAACGCCCTTTTGCTGATGCTGGTTTTTGTTTATTGATAGCAACAATAAAAGCGTTCATATTCTCTGCAATTTTATCAGCATCGAAACTAGCTTTACCAATACCTGCATGAATATTACCTTTTTTATCAACTCTAAATGCTACTTGACCACCTTTAACATTGTTAACTGCTTTTGCAACATCTGGTGTTACTGTACCAGTTTTTGGATTAGGCATTAAACCTTTTGGTCCTAAAATACGACCAATTTGTCCAACAAGACCCATACAATCTGGTGCAGCGACAACTACATCGAAGTTAAATATTCCCTGCTTAATATCAGCTACTAAATCATCAGTACCAACGATATCAGCACCAGCTGCTTTAGCTTCGTCCGCTTTAACACCTTTAGCAAATACAGCAACACGTACAGTTTTACCTGTTCCATGTGGAAGTACAATCGCACCACGAACCATCTGGTCAGCATGACGAGGATCTACATTTAAATTCATTGCAATTTCAACAGTTTCATCAAACTTTGCACTTTTTAACTCTTTTACTAAAGCTGTTGCATCATTAAGAGTATATGCCTTAGTTGTATCAATCTTTTCTATTAATTGTTTATATCTTTTGCTCATTATCAAATTCTCCTATAAATTCTTCCACATTATTTTAAATCATTGTGGTTTATGATTTTTCTTTCTTAAGAATAGATATTAATCTACTATTTCAATACCCATTGAACGAGCTGTACCAGCTAAAGTATTAGCAGCCATATCTTTGTTATTTGTATTTAAGTCAGCAATTTTAGCATCAACAACTTCCATCAATTGTGCTTTAGTAATTTTTCCAACTTTATTTTTAAGAGGGTTGTCTGTACCTTTTTTTAACCCAGCTGCTTTCATTAAAAGTGCTGATGCTGGTGGTTGTTTAGTAATAAAAGAGAAACTTCTATCTGTATAAACAGTAATAACAACGGGAACTTTAAATCCCATTTTGTCTTTAGTTTTTTCATTAAATGCTTTAGTGAATTCCATGATATTAACACCACGTTGTCCTAATGCAGGTCCTACTGGTGGTGCAGGGTTTGCTTTACCAGCATCAATATGTAACTTAATATAATCCATAACTTTTTTTGCCATGTTTTTTCCTTTTAATTAAATTTAAATTATTTTTTCAACTTGAGTATATGAGATATCAACAGGTGTTGCTCTTCCAAAAATTGAAACATTTAATTTAAGAGTACCATGTTCTAAATCATATTCATCTACAGTTGCTGTAAAGTTTGCAAATGGTCCCTCAATAATACGAACCATCTCACCATTATCAAAAAATACTTTTGGTTTTGGTGCTGCACGATTATTAATACGATCTAAAATTACATTAATATCATGTTCACTTAACGGTGTTGGTCTATTTGATTCACCAATAAAACCTGATACTTTAGGTATAGATTGAATTAGATGCTGAATCTCAGTATTAAGGTCTATTTTAGCAAATACATAACCTGAGTAAAGTGATCTTTCACTCACTTTCTTTTTTCCATCTTTCACTTCAATAACATCTTCTGTTGGAACGATAACTTCTGTTATTGACTCTTGAAGACCCATCTCTTCTATCATGTTAAAGATCGCATCTCTAACCATTCTATCACTTCCATAAGTTTGAATAGAATACCATTGGTGAGCCATTAATTCTCCTTAGCCTAAAATTGCAGACATTACTGATGACATAAAAAGATCAACTAATGCTAAAAAAGCAGCTATTACAGTTACAACTATCATTACAGCTATATATGCCTGTTTTACTTGACCTTTAGTAGGAAAAATTACTTTAGTTAGTTCTAGTTTAGCGTTTTTAAAATGTGTATTTAAGTTCATTATTATTTTTCCAAAAGTAGCATTGATTATAAATAAAGCAAATATGCTTCACTAATAATAAATGTAAATATATGGCAGGCGTGGAGGGACTCGAACCCCCAGCACCCGGATTTGGAATCCGGTGCTCTACCATTGGAGCTACACGCCTATAAAGAGCCTAGGCTCTAAAGAAAAAAAACTGTTATTACAGTTTCATCTCTTTATGTACTGTGTGTTCTCTACAGAATTTACAATACTTTTTTACTGAAAATTTTTCAGTATGAGTTTTTTTATTTTTAGTTGTATGATAATTACGTCTTGTACATTTCTCACAACCTAAGTGAATTGCTTCTCTCATATTATATTTTACCTTTAAAAGGATTTTGCATATTAGCCGAAGCTAATTATGCAAGAATCTCTGCAACAACACCAGCACCAACAGTTCTTCCACCCTCACGGATAGCGAAGTTAGTACCTTTTTCCATTGCAATTGGATGAATTAACTCAGCAGTAATACTTACGTTATCACCTGGCATAACCATCTCTGTACCTTCTGGTAAAGTGATTGCACCTGTAACATCAGTAGTACGTACATAGAACTGAGGACGGTAACCATTAAAGAATGGAGTATGACGTCCACCTTCATCTTTACTTAAAACATAGATCTCTGCAGTAAATTTAGTATGAGGTGTAATTGTACCTGGTTTACAAAGTACTTGACCACGCTCAACATCATCTTTAGCAATACCACGAACTAGGATACCACAGTTATCACCTGCTTCACCTTGATCCATCTCTTTACGGAACATCTCAACACCAGTTACAGTAGTTGTTTGTGTATCTTTGATACCAACGATCTCAACTGTCTCACCAACTTTAATAATACCACGTTCGATTCTACCAGTAACAACTGTACCACGACCAGAGATTGAGAAAACATCTTCAACTGGCATTAAGAAATCTTTGTCAGTTTCACGTTCTGGCTCAGGAATCCACTCATCAACAGTATTCATAAGTGCAATAATTTTATCAGACCATTCACCAAGAGTACCACTTTTTGCTTCTTCAAGAGCTTGAAGTGCTGAACCAGCAGTGATTGGAGTATCATCACCTGGGAAATCATACATATCAAGTAGTTCACGGATTTCCATCTCTACTAGTTCCATTAACTCTTCATCATCAACCATATCTTCTTTGTTCATGAAAACAACGATATATGGAACACCAACTTGCTTAGAAAGAAGGATATGCTCACGAGTTTGTGGCATAGGACCATCAGCAGCAGATACAACTAAAATTGCACCATCCATTTGAGCAGCACCAGTAATCATGTTCTTAACATAATCCGCGTGACCTGGACAGTCAACGTGTGCATAGTGACGTTTATCAGTTTCGTACTCAACATGTGAAGTAGCGATAGTGATACCACGCTCTCTCTCTTCTGGAGCATTATCGATTTGATCATAATCCATAAGTGCAGCATCGTTAGTTACTGCTAATACTGCAGTAATTGCAGCTGTTAATGTTGTTTTACCGTGGTCAACGTGTCCAATTGTACCGATGTTAACATGTGGTTTGTTACGTTCAAACTTTTCTTTTGCCATAGTGTCCTCCGACTTTATATATGAATTTAAATGGAATTGTATCCAAAAATCATTCAATTATTGCTTAAGTAATAACATTAAGAAATAATTGAATGCTTCTTTATTTTATTTATAGAAATTTATTGTGATTAGATAACAAAAAAGTTATGTGAAGTAGATAATGATAAAAAATTATACTTCAGCTTCCAGAAAATATTCAAATGGAGCGGGAGACGAGATTCGAACTCGCGACACCCTGCTTGGAAGGCAGGAACTCTAGCCACTGAGTTACTCCCGCATTTGAAATAAGTGGTGGTGGGAAGAGGAGTCGAACCTCTGAACCCGTAGGGAGCGGATTTACAGTCCGCCGTCGTTGGCCACTTGACTATCCCACCATATTTATCTGGTCTAACACTGTTTCTAATGTACAAAATCAATGGTGCCGACACGAGGATTTGAACCCCGGGCCTGCTGATTACAAATCAGCTGCTCTAGCCAACTGAGCTATGTCGGCATCGACTTTGATGGCGAAATTATAGCTGTAAATAAATTCAATGTCAAGTCTTTTTACTAAAAAGTTATAAATTCTCCATCTTTTAACACTTCAGGCTCCCATTTACCGCTATATTGAGCTATCTCTTTTTTTATTATTTTAAAAAATGGAGGTTTAATATGATTAATACAAAGCTTAACATCATCTCTTTTTAGTGATTCTAATTTAGAAAATAGAAGTTTTGGTGTTAAGTGCTTTGAATCTTTTGCTAACTGTTCCATATTTGAAGGAAAAGAACATTCTACTACTATCGATTTTATCTCTTCATTACTATCTATCTCTTCTATCATACTATCAAGAGAGTATGTATCTGCAGTTATCAACACCGATCTTTTCCCCTTTTTATAGATATATCCACAACTTGCAACAGTATGATCTGTTTTAAAAGCTTTAATAGATTCTGTTTCTCCTATAGAGTATTCAACACCAAAATTCAACTCTTTATATATAAGTGTCATCTCATCAGAATTTAGTATAGGTATAGTAGAAAAATCTGGCCATATTAAATCATTAAAAAAATGCTTTTTTAGTGCTTTTATTGTTGCGGGTAAGCCTATTATATTTAAACTCTTTTTTCTCAAAGAAAAATAGTTATCTAATAGATATGCGATATCATGAATATGATCTAAATGTGAATGTGTAAGCCATATATTTTCAATATCTGCACACGCACTTTCTAAAGGTTTTAAAAGATTTCCTGCATCGATTACATTATTACTATTAAGATAAAAAGAGCTTGTTTCATATCCATCTGCTTTACTACCATAAGCACCTAATATCGTTATCTGATTTCCAGATTTTTTCTTCTCTTCGTTTTCTTTATAATACTCATCCTTGTAATTGTCTCGAATATCTAAAAACTTATCTTGATGTTTAAAAAAAATATCGACTAAAATAGGATCAAAATGTTTTCCCCTTTCATCTCTTAAAAGTTTAAAAATTCTATCATCACTCCAAGCCTTTTTGTACACTCTATCTGAACCCAAAGCATCAAAAACATCAGCGATAGCTGTTATACGACCATATATATGAATATCTTTACCTTTGAGTTTTTGCGGGTAGCCTGTTCCATCCCATTTTTCATGATGTTGATAAGCAACAATAGCAGCTGCTTTTAAGAGTGGTCGCTCAGAATTTTTGATCATATGATATCCAAGTTCTGCATGTGAATTCATAATCTCTCTCTCATTATCATCAAAACGACCTGGTTTTTTGAGAATAGAATCTGGAATAGCAATTTTACCTATATCATGCATCGGACTTGCCTGTTTTAACAGTTCTACCTCCTCTACACCTAATCCATAAGCTTTTGCTAATATTTTTGAATACTCTGCAACCCGTTTTACATGATTACCTGTTTCTTTACTTCTACTCTCACCAATAGCACCCATAGTAAAAACAACTTCTCTTTGTGTATCCATTATCTCTTGACTCAACTTAGCCGATACCAATGTTTCAGCAGCATAGGTAGTTGCCAACATCAAACGTTCCATATCTCTCTTATCAAAATGACCTTTATCTCTTGTATTGTTAATAACTTGAAATGCACCAATAATCTCATCATCATGATTAAACATCGGAATTACCATCATACTTTTTGTTTTATATCCTGTTCTTTTGTCTATTTCAGGATTAAATCTACTATCTTGATAAACATCATCAATAATCACCTTTTTCTGTGTGACAATAGCATTTCCAACTATTCCTGAATCGATAGGGAGTTCAAAAGAATCCATTCCATGCGCTACTTTTGTCCAAATCTTTCTTCTATCATCGCTAACAACCCAAACAGTACATCTATCAGATGATGTTAATGCTCGACCCATATTTGCTAAAATCATAATAACATCATCAAAATCTCTTAGAGTAGACACTTCTGTCAAGTAGATAAATATTAACTCTAAAATTTCATTCGCTCCTAAATCTCTTGCATGTTTCATCTCTATTATCCTCTATTTAGTTGTCATTTTATGCACACCCCATGGATGTTTATTTTGAATATCTTTTAAAAAATATTTAGATGGTTTATCATCATATTTTTCTATCAATAAAGTAAACTGTTTTTCAGCACTCTCTAAATCACCACTTTTATATATCATCAATGCTTTATCATATGCTTCTTTGACAAAGATAGATTGTTCTGTATTTGGCATAAGTTGATAAAGTAAAACCGCTTTATCTTTTCCTTGCACCTTAACAGGTTCAATCTCTCTGTATACAAAGTCAGAATGAAGCTTTTTTACTGTAAATTCAGTGATTAAAATCTCTATACCATAGTTTTTAGTAAGCCCCTCTACTCTTGAAGCTAGATTAACTCCATCACCAATAACAGTATAGTTAAAACGAGTATCAGAACCCATATTTCCAACGACTACTTCCGCAGTGTTAATCCCTATACCTATTTTTATCGGTTCTATACTCTCTTTTTCTAGCTCTATATTTAAGCTATCTAATCTCTCTATCATCTCAAGTGCCGTAGTACAAGATGCATCAGCATGATTTTTGATATCTATAGGTGCATTGAAAAATGCCATAACTGCATCACCAATATATTTATCTAACATTCCATTATTTTCTAAAACAGCATTTGTCATAGGTGTAAAATATCTATTAAGAAGATTAATTAAACTTACTGGATCCATAGACTCAGATAGAGATGTAAAACCTCTAATATCACTAAAAAGTATAGATAATTCCTTATTCTCACCACCTAAAGCAAGAGCATCTGGATTTTCTATAAGTTGATCTAAGAGATCACTCGAAAGGTAAGATGAAAATGCACCTCTCATAAATTTACCCCGTTGCTCCTGAAGATTAAATGCGATAGCTTCAAAAACTAAAAAACTGATAAGTAGAGATAGCAACGGATAAAATAGGTCAATAAATATCATCTCAGAGATGAATAGATATCTTATTACTATATAAAGAGTAATATAGATAAATATATTTAATACTGCCCTAAAAAAAATCTTTTTAATAATAAAAAGTAAAATAAATGGGACAATAACCATAAAAGCTATTAAAATAGATGTTATGTATGGAGGTTCTTTAATAAGGTGATTTTCAAAAAAATTTGATAAAAATGTATAGTGTAGAAGTGGTCCAGGAATCAAACCGATGGGGGTATTTACAATATCCCCAGCACCCACCTCTGTAATCCCTAAAACAACCATTTTATCTTTAAAATAGCTCGGTGTCAAACCATTATTACCTTCAACTAAATCTATAAATGAGATTACATTATAATCTTCATAATTATAAAAATTAAGTCTTATTAAACTTTTCTCATTGAGCCCTATCTCTCTATCTTTTAACTCTAAATGTTTATTATCAACTCGAGTTATCGGTTTATCATACTTAAGTCTTAAACCCTGTATAGCCAAAGAAGGATATAACATATCTTCAAAATACATAGCGATAGGATATGCACGTAGCTTACCATCACTATCTGGTATCGTAGTAAAACTTCCAGAGAGTGTACATGACTCCATAATAGATACAATATTCATCTCTGCATACTCAGAGGAGGTAAACTTTGGTGTGGAATATTGATCGATTTGAGATTGTAAAAGATCAAGAGAGGAGTCACTCAAAACTTCCATTGCATCATCTGAGATAGACTGAGTTGAGTTGTTTCTAAGAAAAAAACCACATACACTACTATTGAGTCCTGCTAAAGATTCTCCTAAAATTTCATCTCGTTGATCTGTCGTTGGTTCTGAAAAGATCATATCCATTAAAACAACATCAGCTTTTATAAGTTTATCTATCCCTTTAGCTAACTTTTCTCTATCCCATGGCCATCGTCCATACTCATTTACACTCCGTTCATCCACTGCAACAAACACTATATCTTGATTTGGGATTTTCTTCTGTGTATCAAATATTCTATCATTAAAGCCTAATGAAAATGTTTCAAAAGGCTCTACTTTTTTTTCATATAAAAAGAGAGTGAATAACAGTAGAACTATTAATACCCCTGAATATAAAAGTTTCTCTTTACATTCTCTACTAATCTCTATCAAAGAAAGATTCCATCTCATCAAATTCTGCATTATAATAGTCAGACCAACTATCATCACTTTTTTCTTCTATAACTTTTTTTAGTACTTCCACTAGTGTTTCATTATTTTCTAGAACACTCTGATTATTCTCTTTTATATCACTCTCTTCTATATTTTTATCAAGTAGAGATTCAAAATAACTAAACTCAGCATCATCATCTTTATTCCACTCATCTTCATTAACTCTTTTATCATTAAAAGAGATCCTATTTCCTGCTTGAAGATCAAACTCTTTTGTTTTTATAGGGGGAGCATATCTATTTTGTTTACTTTTAAATTTTTCAAACTCTGACATCTGATCAGCTATATATTGATTGAACTCAGCTTCAACTGCTTTTCTATAAAGTTCAAACTCCTCTTTAATACTCTTCACACCAATAAGACCCTCTTTTAATGTTACTGCTTGATTCTCTGTTGCACTAATTACAAAGGTTGTCCCTTTAATTCCTATAATAGCAAATGGTGTTTTAATATTTAAAGCATTTTTTGCACTTTTAGATGTTATCTTATAATAAATTTTTCCCTCTAGCTGCTCTGTATCCGTTTCTGTTTTAAAATGGATAGTAGATTTAGCATCTAATATTATCTGAGAACCATCCACTAACTTCAAAACAGCTGATGCTCTTGAATATGTTATTATCATATCACCAGATTTAATCTCTAACCCAGCCTTTACCCTACTTTTTTTAATAGAACCCTCACTCTTAACTTTTACATTTCCTTTAAGTTGTTCTACACTTCCTATAATGGCAGCTACTAATGATGATGACATAAATATCAATACAAAAATAGATGTAAATAATAATCTCATAATAATCCCTCTCTATAGTTTTAAATAGTATATCATCTATCTTTATGAAATGAGCTAAAGTCATAGTTAATATAATCGGAAAAAGGTTAAAAATGTTAAAAATACTATTCTCTCCATCTGAAGGGAAAAAATCGGGTGGAAATGAACCTCCAAAAGAGCTACTCGGCTCAAATAGTGCCAGAGCAGATATTTTTCAAGAGTATCACTCTATTATTGAAAGTTCAGATGAAGAGAGGATAAAAACTCTTTTTGGATTTAAAAAATATAGTGAGTGTGAACCATATAAAAACAATCTTCTTAACTCTCCTCTTATGTTAGCGATAGAACGTTATAGAGGGGTTGCCTATGATTATTTAGAGTATGACTTGATGAATGATAAAGAGAAAAAGTTTCTACAAAACAATACGATCATATTTTCAAATCTTTATGGTCCTATTTTAGGTGGTGATGCTATCGCTAACTATAAAGTAAAACAGGGAAACAGTATAGGCACTATCGCCCCTGATAAATTTTATAAAGATAGGTTTAGTTATCAACTAGATCTTTATTTAGCAAAAGATGAGATTTTAGATCTACGTGCTGGATATTATGATAAATTTTACAAACTAACAAAGAACTATACAACTCTTAAATTTCTTAAAAATGGAAAAACTGTTAGTCACTGGGCTAAAGCTTATCGTGGTATAGTGTTAAAAGAGTTAGCAAAGAACAATATAACATCATTAGCAGAGTTTCAATCACTTGAGATAGATAGTTTAAAGATTAAAGAGATCAAAGTAATCAAAAATAAAACAGAAATAGTATACGATATCATATAAATAAAAGGATCTAATTTGCAAGACTCTCAAGAATATAAAAATAAAAAAGCATTTTTTGAA
>JAYEGK010000020.1:0-6060 GCA_034716265.1 Campylobacterota bacterium | reverse complement strand
GTAATATCGGTCACAAAGTTCATCAAGGAGGCGAAAGCCTCTGTTTCAATCCCCTTAAAATCGGGTCAGTTCGTAATAAAGCCTCTGGCATTGAGTTTACATCAATAAAATCCGTTTCAATCCCCTTAAAATCGGGTCAGTTCGTAATTTTCTTTGAGAAGTTTCTAATCGTAACTGCTCAGACGTTTCAATCCCCTTAAAATCGGGTCAGTTCGTAATCAGCAGAGATAGATGCCAAAGGCGAAGATGGTACTATGTTTCAATCCCCTTAAAATCGGGTCAGTTCGTAATAGCTATAAGCCCCTAAAATAGGGACTCTCTATTCTTAATAGAAACTTAAGCAAATATTTTTGTAGTTTAAGGAACAATAAAACTTTAAATAACTCTTTAACTAAGCGAATTATACCATTTTAAGCTGAATGTTTTTTATGACTTTTCTGATTGTAAGCATATCGATAGACAATATATGCTTCATCTTTAGATAAGATCTTTAATGTACTCTTATCATATAGTAACCCCTTGAAATCAACTCCTAATTTTCTATCGTTATATAAAAAAGTTGGGTATATATCTTTTATAGTGTCTGCACGCATAGAAACTCTAAACTCTTTTAGAAATGAAAAAAAATCTTGATTAGACTTATTGCTACTTGTATAAGTTTTACTATCTCTTTGTTCTTTTAATAGTTGTTTAATTTCTTTCAACTCACTTAATATTTCATCTGCCCATTTTGGTTTGTCTTCTGCCTCACCACTAAACATAACATCTATTTGTTCATATATATTCATGATGTTAATCCTATTAGATTTGGTTGTTTTAAATTTACAGCACTCTTTAGATTTATGGAGCCAGAAATATTTATCTTATAGATTCGTACATCATCTTCCTCGCTATTTATCAAACTTTCAAGTTTTTTCACTATGTTTTGTATCTCTTCTTTAGTTCCATTCATATAGTAAAATATCGATTTTTGTATCCTAATAGACTCTTTCTCTAAGATTTTTGCAACTTTTGAGAGTCTTTTAGAGTCTGAAATATCATAACAGATGAGAAAATTAAACTTTTTCATAAGAGAGCACCTTTGCCAATATCTTCCCATGTTGATTTATAAAATAAAGATCAAATTTTTTTGCTAATTTTAAACAATTTGCCATTGAAATATCAATAAGTTTGTTTATGAAGAGCTCTTTTATATGTCGATATCCTATAATATTTTCTTGAGATACAGTTTTAATAACAAGATATTGAGATGAAATATCGATTTTTGTTGAAGAGTTTTTAATTATTATTGTTTTCTTCATATATCATCTTTTTAAGATTAGCTATTTCACTATCTAGTTTAGGTTTTAATAAATCAACTAATGCAACAAACTCACTCCAAACCTTTTTTCTACCTTCATATTTTAAATAGATACCACCATTTGTACGAAAATCATCAACAGATAATATATTGTGTTTAAATACAGAGATAACAGATTGATTTATAACAGCACGAAAAAGTTCTAGTATATCAGATGCTAAGGCATTATGAGTTCTAAAGGGTGTATGTAGGTATCCCATAGATGGTTCAAATCCATAACTTAATAATTTTACAGTTATGATATTGTAATAGAGTGAATACCAGTATGACATCAATGCATTAACTGGATCTGCAGGAGGCTGTTTTGAGCGTTTTGATTTATGCATATTTTTAGGTAAATATTTAAAAAAATGTTGAAAGTATATTCTTGCAAATGCTCCTTCGATACCCATGATTTCTGGAATATCTGTGGCACTTTCAATCTGTTCTAACTGAAGTAAAATACCTACATCACATCCTAAGCTTGTTAAATGCTCCTTGTGAGTAATAAGTTTGTTTGTTATGAAATATTTTGCAAAAACGAGTCTATTTTTCAAAGAACCATACTGAGAATATTTTATCTCTGAATTTTTTGCATTTGCACTATTGATGATTGAAAAATTATCATTGTTATAGGATATGATTAATACTGAAATATTTTCTTTTGTAAGCGTGAGTATATCTTTTGTATGTAAAGTAGCTCTATGGTTGAGTATAAGAATATCCATAAGCTTAAAAGGAATTGTCTGCTCTTCATATTTTATAGAGTTATTTTCAATTTTTAGAGTTATATCTTTTTTATCTATTATTGCTATTTTCATATGATAATAACTCCATTATTTTTATATGAAATTTGAGTCGCTTTACCTAATAAAATAGGCTCTGAAACTTTGATGATATTTACCTTATCATCATATTCAATAACCTCTAGCAACTCTTTTACAAGTGTTTTCATTAATTCACCATCAAGAGGTGCTTCCACAGCTGACTTTTGTCCCCCTAGTGTATAAGAGTATGCAATTTTTCTTACTTTGTTAAGTCGTTTAGTGTCGAAAATATCGTAGGCTATTATGAAGTTATGCATCATTCATACATGTAAGTAAAAAGATTTATGTTATTTTTTTGATAGTTTTTAACATAAATGAAAAGTTTTTCTAAGCTTTTATCTCCAACACCTTTAACTCGCAATAGTCCACTAAGACTATTTATATTTGGATTTTCTAAGGCTTCTCTAATTTTTTTGACAATATCTACTCTTATTTTTGACTCTTTTTTTATTGTATCATCATCAATATTTTGTAAAATGGCTTTAAACTCCTCATATAAATCATCTTTGGCACTTGGATCAAAATGCCAAATTTCTACATCTATATCGCATTGACTAAGATATTTTGTCATTATATGCAGTGATTCATCAGTATTTATCCCACCTCTATCTGCTCCTAGCAGAGGAAAAGCGATGGATGTTACTCCTTTTTGTTTATATGTATCTACAAACTTTTGAAGTCCTCTTTCAAGGTACTCTTTTTTTGATGGAAATTTCCAGTCATATTTTGTAGGAAAATTTAAAATGTTAAAGTCTTTGGTTCTATATATCCATAAAATTCCTATATCAATAGTTTTACTTTTACATAGTTCTTGATACTTGGAAAACATATCATTCTCTCTTAGTCTAAACTCATAAGCAATACCAGCACCCATTACACCAACACAGTTGACAGTATTGACTATAGTTTGACATTTCGTTGTAAAAATATTTCCTATTTTTTCAATAATCATCTTTTGCTCCTAATACTTAAAAAATAGATTTGGTTTAACAATAACTTGTTTTGATTTTAAACCATATCTTTGCATCAGTAAATTTTTTGTATTTATATTTTTACAATATACTCCAAGTAGGTGTTTTATTTTTACTTCGTTATATACTAATGCTTCTGCCATCATAATTTGCTTTACATACTCTGGTCTTGATTTATCATACCAACTTGTACTTTGTACTATATTCCATTCAATGTTTTCTAAATCATCTAGGTCATGATAAAAATGTACACTATTTACCGCAGCATTTCTATCTGTAAAAAGTGCATCATCTTTTAAAAGAAGCTTTTTACTAAATGCTAGTATAACAACATCTTCATCCCTGTTTCTGTACATCATAGCATTTCTAGGATTAAAATAAAACGGTACATAATCATGAATTTTCCTTCCATAAATACTCTCTCTTCGCTCTCTTCTTTGATTAACTTCAATGTTACTAATATCTCTTTTTTTATAAAGATTATTATGAGATTGTAATCCATATTTGAAGATTGAGTCTAGGTTATCAATGTGTGTCATGTGGTCAAGTGAAGTAAATCCATAATTATCAAGTTTCATTTTAAGTTCCTTATGTTTTGATAAGAAAATTATATAAAACTATATAGTCAAATATTGTCCAGTATATTGGTTTATAGTTTTTACGGGAATATAGTTTTTTTGATGAGATAGTTCTGGTAATAGGATTTAATCCCCAAGTTACTCTTGATTTTATTTGAGATATTTTTATTGTAAGTTGCTTTTTTTTCATAGTAATACTCCTGAATTTTAGGAATGTTACTATTTAAAGTAGAAGTTTTTTGTCTAGCTATGATTAGTTATGCAGTTTTGTAATTTATTTATGTAAGCATCTTTTAGCTCTTGTGGTTCCAAGATGATTATGTCCGGTAGCCATTTTTGGATAAATGGGAGTATCTCTAACTCTTGTGTGTATTCTAAGGTAAAAATTATACTTCCATCGTCGAGTTTCTCTTTAAATTTTTGAGAAGATAAAAATATTTTCATCCCCTCTTCAAAGTATTTTGCCACAAAACCTGTTGCTTTAATGGTTGCCGTTTTTTTCTCTTCCCCATAAAGTGTCATAGAATTTTGTACAGACTCTAAAAACTTCATCTGTTTAGCCACTAATGAGGGTTGAAAATGTTCGGTTTTTGTAGCATAATCCACTCTCTCTATAAAGCTAATGCGTCCAAATCTTAATTTTTCTTCTCTATCTACAAATGCAACATACCAGTTGCTATCAATAAACACAAGCTTTAAACATTTTAGATTATCATGAGCTTTATCTTCACCAATAAACTTTAGTTTTGCATACTCTCTTGCTTCTATGATCCGTTTTAATCGTTGAAAACTCTGTTTTGACTCTATGGTGTTAATATCTTCAAAAGGAGTATTTTTAAACATATAAAGATGCTTATCTTTTTTTGTAAACTCCTCAATTTCTTTAAATATCTCAGGATCAGCATCATGAGCCATATTAAAAAGCCATCCAATCTCTTGAGACTTATCAAAGGTTTCTATCACAACATCTAAAGGTTTTATGAGTTTATATGATTCTCTTTTTCTGCCCTCTACTTGCACTATACTATCATGCTCGATAGAAAGTTCTCGTAAAAGCCTAACTATCTGTTTAGTACTTAAATTGAGTTCTTCTTTTAAAACTTCATCATAACCCGATAAAGTTTTATCTTGCCTTTTTTCGAACTCTTTTAGGATGAAGTAGTATTTTTGAAGAGTGTTTAGGTCGTTAGGCATTTTGTTTTCCAATATTAAAATATTCTTCAAAAGTTTCTATAAAAATCTCTAGTTTTTTTATATCATTTGAAACTTTTGATTTTCTATCTGATGATTGATGAACAATTGAATTTCTTATCTGCGAAATAGAATCATCATATTTTGTATAAAAGTATTTTCCGTATTTGTCATTTCCTATGCTTTTTTTTGCATCTTCCCTTTGGCTATGATTGTGTATATCAGCATTAGATAGTTCACATGATTTTGTAATAATAGCTTCATAAAGTGCTATATAAGAAAGAGCATGATTTTTATTTTTATAAAACCATTGTGCTAAAGTATATTGAAAATCAGACTCTCTATTTTGCTCTAACTCTTCAACTAGTTTTAAAATCTCTGGAGCTAAAAGTTTAACTATTCTATTTTCTGAACTATTTATAGTTTTTATCTTTTTTGATGCTGTTTGTATAAATTGGCGTAGAGATGCAATATTGGCTAGAGATATATTGTTGTTAAGATTAATAAATGTATTTTGAACATCTTTTTCAATATCATTTTCATTAAGTAAGCGAATTAAATGGTTAAAATCAGAATAGTTTTTGATAGCATCAATAGCTTTAATCCACTCTTGAATTTCCAATAGAATTTTAATATCAACAATGGGAGTAGTATTATCTTCTGATTCAAAACTGTATTCAAACATTCCATAATATATACCAGATATTTTAAATTTTTTATCTGATATAGAAGAAGCAAACTGTGTCATTACAAAAGACATCAAAGATAAAGATCTAAATGAGTGTGTAATATCAAGATATAGCTCATCACCATCCTCAATATATTCTGCAATTGCTAAGAATTTTTCAAAATTAAACCAAAGTTCATCTTCATTAATACCATAATCAATAATAAAGCTTTTAGAACCTTTAGGTAATAATTCATCAAATTTTTCTAAATCTTTAGATGCAATTTTTCCAGCTTCCTTCTTTGTATATAAATCTTCATAATATGAAATATTTTCATTCTCTTTACTTACAAAAACATTATATGCCTCATCCCATATAGATTTTTTAGTTCCTACTAAAAAAAGCTTATCTATTTTTAACTCTTGCATCAAAGCATCTGCTACAAATGATGTTGTATAGATTTGATTATTTAATTTATACTTTGCC
>JAYEGK010000019.1:0-6157 GCA_034716265.1 Campylobacterota bacterium | reverse complement strand
ATTGAAATGAGTAGGATCTGTCATACTCTAAACCAGCTTCAAGAGCTACTTCATCTCCATTAGATTTTGGTAAACCCTGCTCATATGTTAGACTATAACTCAGTGTTCCACTACATTTAGGAACCTCTATCGCACTTCCCAATTTAGCCTCTTCACCATTAAAGAAAAATTTAATATCCTTAGGTTTGTTTGCAGATATAGTAAAGGTTGGATAGGATTGATCATCAACATCAACAGAAAGTTCACTATCTTCATCTTTAGCTAATGTGAATGTATCTGTAAACTTACATATATTGTGACCATCCACTGAATATGTATGCTCTTTATCTGCTTCAAGATAGATTTTTTTTGAAAAATTTCTCTCTTTATTATCTACCTTAAGGGTGAAATGACCCTTCATCGCACCTGTTTTATTGATAGTTACACTTTGAAGATATAACTTTTTTCTAATATTTTGGAGATCTTTGACTCTATCATTGATTTTTTCCACTTTAAGATCAGAAAATACCTCCGTTAAACCCTTTAAAAAACTTAATGAAATTAACCACGAGTCTATCGTTTTTGCTTTTAATCTCACATCATCTATATTAAGTGAAGAGATTTTATAGTCTGTATTAAGGTTTCTATGTTTATTTTTTGCAAATGTATGTAACTTCTTTTTGTTTACTTTTGCACAAAACTCATTGTTACCATTTTTATAGGATTCAACATCATTTAAAAACATCGTACTCGTCTGTTTATCTGAACTCTTTGACTCTGAGGATGTACTCTCAAACCCTTTAAAGAAAGAACTTTTCTCTTTTAAAGTAAAACTTGATTCTACTTTTACCATAATATTTTGTGCTAATGCACTTTTTGCTTTTTCAGGAGAGATTCCACACCCCTCCCAATACTCAGAAGATTGACCATAAACTACTCCACTAGTTGCAGTTAATAAAGAGAGCGAAAACAGTATATTTTTTAACATTTTTTTCCTTTTGATTTTGTTAAATTTTAAGTTTATGGATTGTAGTGTTTCAATTGTTAATAACTAATTAATCAGCTTTATAATTAAATGCTATAATCATCATTAAAAAACAGAGAAAGGAACACCAAAATTGACTACTTATAAACTCTTTTTACTACTTGAAAAATTTTTAATGATTCTTCCTAAAAAAATTAGAAAGTTATTTTTTACTACTCTTGCATCAACTGCTTATTATCTCTCCTCCAAATCTCGTCGTACAGTAAAACAAAACCTTGAGTTTGCTTTTGATAACTCAACGAGTGACAAAGAGATTAAAAATATTACAAAATATAGCTTTAAAAACCTTATGTTAAATTTTCTTCATCTTATGGAGATTCGACATATAAGCAAGGCAGAGTTAAAGAAGAAAGTCACTATTGAAAATATAGAGGCGATAGAAAAAGTTCATAGTGAAGGACGTAGTGTTATATATGTAACAACACACTACTCCTCTTGGGAGCTTGGAGGTACATCTATCGGTGCATTTATAGAGCCTCTTGGTGCTGTATATAGAAAGATGAAAAATAAAAACTATGAGGGTTGGGTACTAGAGTCTCGTTCAAAATTTGGTAATACAAATCTGGAGAAAACAAATGTACTTAAACCTTTAATACGTCTAATAAAAGATAAAAAAGCTTGTGGGATTTTAATAGATACAAGTATGAATAAACGTGAAGGTGTAGATGTGACTTTTATGGGTAAAACAGTAAGCCAAACTGCAACACCAGCCTATTTAGCACGTAAATTTAATGCTGCTATTATCCCTGTTGCGATGAGAACTGATGATGAAGAGAACTATACTCTTATGATATTTGATGAGATACCTGTTGAAAAAACAGAGGATGAAAAAGCCGATATACTCAAAGCAACACAACTTCAAGCTGATTGGCTTAGTTCACTTATAACAAAAGAGCCTAAGTTTTGGTTTTGGTTACATAGAAGATTTAAAGGTGAATATCCACAAATTTATGTATAATTCAGATATTAATTTTTCCAAAAAGGAATTCCATGCGTGGTTATAAAATATTTGCTGGTTCGTCTAGTGTTGATTTTGCACAAGAAATTTGTCAAGTTTTAGATGTTCCATTAGCAAAAGCTGATGTTAAAAAGTTTAGTGATGGTGAGATTTCTGTTCAGATTTCAGAGAGTGTTCGTGGTCGTGATGTGTTTATAGTACAAAGTACAGGAGCTCCATCAAACGATAATCTAATGGAACTTTTAATTATGACTGACGCACTTCGCCGTTCATCTGCACAAAGTATAACTGCTGTTGTTCCCTATTATGGATATGCTAGACAAGATAGAAAAGCTGCTCCTCGTGTTCCTATTACAGCGAGACTTGTTGCAGATATGTATGAAACTGCTGGTATTGATAGAGTTATCACTATCGACTTACATGCTGGTCAAATTCAAGGTTTCTTTGATATTCCAGTTGATAATCTTTATGGTTCTGTTACATTTGAGCAATATATCAAAAGTAAAAACCTTAAAAATCCAATCATAGCAAGTCCAGATATTGGTGGTGTTGCTCGTGCTAGATACTTTGCTAAACGTATGGGTCTTGAGATGGTTATCGTTGATAAACGTCGTGAAAAAGCAAATGAAGCAGAAGTTATGGGTATCATCGGTGATGTAGATGGTTATGATGTTATCATGATTGATGATATGGTTGATACTGCTGGAACAATGGTAAAAGCGGCAACTGCACTCAAAAACAGAGGTGCTACCTCTGTTATGGCTTGTGCCACTCATGGTGTTTTAAGTGGAAAAGCTTATCAAAACCTAGAAAATGGTGAGCTTGATGAACTTATCATCACAAATACACTTGTAACAAAAGAGCATAATAAAATCAAAGTATTAACAGTTGCTCCACTTTTTGCTGAAGTAATCCGTCGTGTTTACCATAACGAGAGTGTTAACTCTCTTTTTGCATAGGAAACATATTTGAAAAATATTAGAAACTTCTCTATTATCGCACATATTGACCACGGGAAAAGTACTTTAGCTGACCGTATTATCCAGGAGTGTGGTTCTGTAACTGAACGCGAAATGAGTACGCAGATGATGGACACTATGGATATTGAACAGGAGCGTGGTATTACTATCAAAGCGCAATCAGTGAGACTTGATTATATTAAAGATGGTGAACATTATATACTTAATCTTATAGACACACCGGGTCATGTTGATTTCTCGTATGAAGTAAGTAAATCTCTTGCTTCATCTGATGGTGCTTTACTTATCGTAGATGCGGCACAGGGTGTTGAAGCGCAAACTATTGCTAATGTTTATCTAGCATTAGATAATGATCTTGAACTTATTCCAGTTATAAATAAAATAGATCTTCCTGCTGCTGAACCAGAAAGGGTTGCTGAAGAGATAGAGGAAGCTATCGGTATCGATGCTACCGATGCTTGTCTTATCAGTGCAAAAACTGGCATAGGGATTCGTGAGCTTATAGATGCTATTGTTGAGAGAGTTCCTGCACCTATTGGAGATCCAGAGGCTACTACAAAAGCTATCATCTATGATTCTTGGTTTGATACTTATCTAGGTGCTTTAGCTCTTGTTCGTGTTTTTGATGGTGAGATAAAAAAGGGACAAAACATCAAACTTATGAGTAGTGGGGAAGAGCATCAAGTTTTAGATCTGATGTATCCACACCCTATGAAAAAGATTAAAACACCTGCTATAAAATCTGGTGAAATCGGCATTGTTGTACTTGGTCTTAAAGAGGTTGCTGTTATCAATGTTGGTGATACTATCACCGATGTAAAAAATCCTACACAGGAACCTGTTGGAGATTATGAACCTGCTAAACCATTTGTTTTTGCTGGAATCTATCCCATAGATACAGATAAATTTGAAGACCTAAGAGATGCTCTTGATAAGTTACGATTAAATGATAGTTCTCTCTCTTATGAACCTGAAACTTCCGTAGCCTTAGGATTTGGTTTTCGTGTTGGTTTTCTTGGTATGCTTCATATGGAAGTTATCAAAGAGCGTTTAGAGAGAGAGTATGGACTTGACCTCATCGCTTCAGCACCATCAGTTATCTATAATGTCTATCTTACAGATGGAGATATGATAGAGGTTCAAAACCCATCACAACTTCCTCCTGTTCAAAAGATAGAGCGTATCGAAGAACCCTATGTAAGAGCTACAGTAATCACTCCTGCTGAGTACCTTGGAAATATTATCACTCTTTTAGTCTCTAAGCGTGGTAACCAAACGAAAATGACCTATCTTAATGAAGATAGAGTTATGCTTGAGTATGAGATTCCTATGAATGAGATCGTTATCGATTTTTATGATACTTTGAAATCTATCTCTAAAGGGTACGCCTCTTTTGATTATGAGCCTATCGACTTTAAAGTGGGTGATCTTGTAAAACTTGATATTAAAGTTGCTGGTGAAGCTGTTGATGCACTCAGTGTTGTAGTACCTCGTAATCAAGCGCTTCCTCGTGGTCGAGTATTGGTTAAAAACATGAAAGAACTCATCCCTAGACAACTTTTTGAAGTTGCTGTTCAAGCTTCCTTAGGTTCTCAGATTATCGCTCGTGAAACTGTAAAATCTATGGGAAAAAATGTTACAGCTAAATGTTATGGTGGAGATATCACTCGTAAACGTAAACTTTTAGAGAAACAAAAAGCTGGTAAGAAACGTATGAAGTCTATCGGTAAAGTCCAACTTCCTCAAGAAGCATTTATGTCTGTTCTTAAGATGGACTAAAGAGAAACAGTGTGAGATGCCTATTATGTGAAAGTTTCTCACTTTCGCATATCTGCTCCTCTTGTCAAACACTCTATTTAACTCCCAAAATTTACAAACGAAAAATAGATAATAGTATCGATGTTATCTCTTTTTATAGATATGTTGAGATAAAAGAGTTACTTCATACAAAGCATACTGACTTAGGCTACTATATATACTCTATTCTTGCAAAAAACTCATTTAAAAAATTTGCTCAAAACTTTCAATATAACCAAACGATAAGTTCCATCGGCATCGATGATAATATAAAGAGTGGTTATTCACATACTGCTATCTTAAATAGATCCCTAAAAAGCTCTTTTATAGAACCTAAATTTAATAGATTAAGAGCAGATAATCCTGTATCCTATTCAGGTCAAAATAGAGAGTTTAGAGTTTCAAATCCTCGAAAGTTTAGGTTTCATGGTTCTACTAAAGAGAGTATTGTTTTAGTTGATGATATCATCACCACAGGCTCCACTCTTTCTCAAGCGATACGAACTCTCAATAAAGAGCAAAAAGAGGTGCTATTTTGCCTTACTCTCGCAGATGCAAGTTTAAAATAAGTATATTCATTTTATAATGAAAACAAAGGTAGGAGATATTATATAGAATGCAAAAGATTTTAATAGTAGAAGACAACAAAACATTAGCTAAATTGATATCAAGGAAGATTGAGGATTCTCTTGAATTTAAGGTTGATGTTGCTTATAGTTTACATGAAGCAAAGCTATTTTTACATAAATATAACTATTTTGTAACGCTCCTAGATATAAATCTACCTGATGCTCCTAATGGTGAAGTTGTAGATTATGTTGTGAGTAGAGGAGAGCATGCTATTGTTTTAAGTGGAAATATAGATAAAGAGTTTAGAAAAAAGATATTGAAAAAAAATATTATAGACTATGTAAATAAAAGTGGTGTTGATGATATCAAATATATTATTCAAAATATTCAACGTTTGCAAAAAAATCAAAACCATAAGATATTAGTTGTTGATGATTCTATGGTTATGAGAAAACAGCTAAAGATCACTTTAGAAAATATGTTTTTCAATGTTATCGCCGTTGCTCACGGTGAAGAAGCTTTAGAGATGATAGAGTTACATAAAGATATAGCCCTTGTTCTTACAGACTACAATATGCCTGTTATGGATGGTTTAGAACTTGTTTGTGAGATAAGAAAAAAATATAATAAACAGATGCTAAATATTATCGCTCTCTCAAGTGATGAAGATGAAGAAACAGTTGCAATTTTTCTAAAAAAAGGTGCTAATGATTATATTAAAAAACCTTTTTCAAAAGAGGAGTTTTCTTGTCGTATTCATAACTCAATAGAAGCTATTGAAAATATAAACCTTCTCTCAAGTATGAATATAGATTTTAATGACCTGTG
>JAYEGK010000018.1:0-6190 GCA_034716265.1 Campylobacterota bacterium | reverse complement strand
TATTAACTGTTTTTGGAGTATTTATACAAAATTTACAATTGATATTTAGGAAGCTTGTTTTTTACACTTCTTGAGGTGGGTTTTAGACAGGTTGATTGGCTATGAATCCGACAGACTCCTAGGATCAATATTTTCTTTCAATCTTTTTATCGCTACATTCACTGTCTTTGGTTGTCTGTTTAAGCTATCTTCCCAAACTCTCTCAAGAAGTGTCTCTCTACTCAACAAAATATTTTGATTTTTCATAAACTCTAAGAGTAAATCATGCTCAAGATGTGTAAGTTTTATCTCTTTATCTCCAATATAAAAAGTTTTATTGGATAGTTTATAGATAATATCTCTATACTTTAGAACATCTTGAGTTTTGCTAGTGCGTCTAATCATTGCGTTGACTCTAGCTTTAAGTTCATTCAAATTAAATGGCTTAGTGATGTAGTCATCGCCACCACTCTCAAACCCTTCTACTATGTCGGCACTAGAATCTTTTGCACTTACATATATTACAGGTTGATTATAGCCACTTTCCCGTAGTTTAGATATATATATACTTCTTAAAGTGGCAAAATATGAAAGAGAAGAGAGTTTATAAAGAGATTATTTAATCCCTTTCTCACTCCAGTAAGCTCTAACTTTAGTTGTAATTTCATCAGGTAACGGTACAAAACCTAAACTTTTTGCAATCTCTTGACCATCTGTGTAACACCAGTCATAAAATTTAGTTACATTTTTGTTTTCAGTCTGTTTTTCTGATGGAACAAGTATAAATGTTGCTGCTACCATTGGATAAGAGTCTGCACCTTTAGGGTCAGCTATGATAGAGTAGAAATCTTTTTTAGGATTAAGTGTTGCTTTTGCAGCAGCGATTTGAAAAGATTTTAATGTTGGAACTATATAGTTACCTGCACGGTTTTCAACTGAAGCCATTTTAATGTCATTGTTCGCTGCATCTGCATAATCTATATAACCAACAGAGTATTGTGTCTGTTTAAGAAGTGCTGCAACACCTGAGTTTGTTTTTCCACCAATATGTTGATCTCCTGCCCAGCTAAGAGATTTTTTAGCACCAAACTTCTTTCTCCACTCTTTAGAAACTTTACTTAAATAATATGTAAAGTTATAAGTAGTTCCACTTCCATCAGCACGGTGAACGAAAGTTAGTTTCTTATGAGGAAGTTTAGCAGATGGATTCTCTTTAGCGATAACTTTATCATCCCAATATTTAACTTTACCAGAAGCGATAGCTACAATAGCACTTCTACTAAGTTTAAGATTTTGAACATTTGGAAGGTTATAACCCATAGTGATAGCACCCACAACAGCAGGGAACTGATAGAGTCCATTTTTCTTTAAAGTTTTAGGTGAAAGTGGTTTATCTGTTCCAGCAAAGTCAACAGAACGAGCTTTAGCGTCTTTAATACCTTTAGAGGAACCTTTTTTGATATAGTCTATCTTAAGACCTGTTTCTTTATTGTAAGCTTTAATCCACTTTTGGTAAACACTATATGGAAAAGAAGCTCCACTACCTTTTACTATGTCAGATGCATTTAATCCTGCAACCATCACGCTACTTGCAAGTGCTATTTTTAATACGTTAGTCATCTATCAACCTTTTATATTTTTTAATTGATGAAAGTATAAAATAGGATAGTTATATTTTGATTACATTGTGATGCATTTATGTAACCATTTTGTAATTGAATTGTTGTTAGAAGTTTTTAGGTACAACTATAAGCCGAGTTTTGTTTTGATAGCATTAATCTACTGCACAATTTACATAGTGCCTCTAGCGAAACAGTAGCATTTATAAGAGGCTGACCATCTGTTTCTTACTGCCATGTTGGGTTTTCAAGCTCTCTATATCGCTATAAAGACTGGTGGTCTCTTACACACACCTTTTCACCTTTACTATCATAAATGATAGAAGTCTAATCTCTGTTGCACTTTCCCTCGTATTACTACGGCCATTCGTTAAATGGAACACTCTCTTATAGCAGATCGGACTTTCCTCTTGAATTGGGATTCAAGTATTCTATCTGTTGTACCTGCGAAATTGTACTCAATTATTCTTTATACTCTCTAAAATCTCTTTTAAAGTCAAGAGTTATTAAAATAGCAAAAAAATAGGGGATAGAGTGAGAGAGAAACCAAAAGTTATTATCAGTGCCTGTTTACTTGGGCATATTTGTAGATATGATGGAAAAACTAAAAAAACTGATGAGGTGGTAGAAAAGTTTAAAGGGTATGAGATTGTTCCATTTTGTCCTGAAGACCCTCTTTTTGGAACACCTAGACAACGGATAAGTGTTGTAGAGATTGAGGGTCAAAATAGAGTTATTACAGATGAGAGTAAGAGGGATGTAACCTCACTTTTAAAAGAGGAGATAGACTCTTTTATAGCACTTCATAAAGATGCAAAAAAGATTATTTTGAAATCTAAAAGTCCTAGTTGCGGGGTAGGAACCACCCCTGTTTTAAATCAAAAAAGAGAGATTTTATATTATGGAAATGGTATCGCTGGAGATATGTTTTTGGAGAAGTTTTCCCCTTTAGATATCTCTAATGTGTGAACTCAATCTCTATCTCTTTTAAATCTGTATCTGCTTGAGGTCTAGAGATATAGTAGCCTTGAGAGTAGTCGATACCCATCAGTGTGACTTTATCATGGATCTCTTTACTCTCAACATACTCAGCTATCGTTTTGATACCAAGTTTTTTTGAAAAGGATGCTATCGTTTCAACAATAACTTGAGCATTGTTATCTGTTGTTATATTTTGGATTAGGGAAGCATCTATGTTGAAAGTTGGAAAATCCAGAACCAAAATCATCAATAGCTACTTTACAGCCATACTGTTTTATCTCTTGAATAAACTCTGCAATAGCATCATAGTTTTCAATACCTTCAGATTCAAGAAGTTCTATAATAAGTTTATGACCTATATTATAACTTTTGATTTTATCAATAAGAACTGTAATAATTTTGGAGTCAAGAATATCTGTGGCAGAAAGGTTTATAGAGAAAGTATGATCTAAATCTTTAAAATGTTCAAAGGATTTTTCAATCATAATCTCTGTTAATGTTGCATATTGATGTGACTTTTTTGCAACATCTAAAAAGAAAAATGGAGCTATGGGAGAACCGTTACTATCTAGCATCCGTATGAGAGATTCAAATTTACTAATTTTTCCTGTTGCATTGTCATAGATAGGCTGAAAATAGGGAACGATTAGATTCAAATCGATAGCATTTTTAAGTTTATTGACCCACTCTAAGTTTGAAGCAAAAACTTGTAACATCTCTAAAGATTCATCATATATTATGATCTCTTTTTTATTTTTCTTAGCTGTTTTAATAGCGATGTCAGCATTGATAAAGAGAGATGACCTTGAACTGTTAATAGCACTTCCTATTGTTGTACTAAAGACAATGTTGTTATCTGAGATAGTATAACGTTGTGCATTAAGATATTGGCTCAGTTTGTGGATAAAATCGATAGATTTTTCTTTGATATTATTTCCAGCTTTATAAAGAGCAAACTCATCAGCAGAGAGTCTATATATAGAGTAGTTTAGGAGATAACTATTTGTTCTAATACGGTTTCCAAACTCAATTAAAACTTTATCACCTAAATCGTGACCAAAAAAGTCATTAATCTCTTTAAAGGAGTCTATATTGATTAAGATAAGTGAAGCAGTATCATTTTTTGAAATATCTTCAATAAGTTGCAGTCTATTTGGCATACCTGTAAGAGTATCGGTATAGAGCTGTTTAGTGAGGTTGTTTTTACTATTTTCAATCTCCTCTTTATAGACTTCAAGTTCTGTGATGTCAGTAAGTGTTACAACATATTTATGGGTAGTATCATTTTTAAAAGAGTTTCCAGAGATGTTAAAAATATACTCCTCATCTCCCTTTATCATCTTTACTTTTTGTATCGTATCTGCTTCCATTAAAACATCAAACCAGTTGCGGTCACTAAATTTATATATATAGTTTTTTTCATCTATCACTTCAAAAAAATCACAGATACAGGAGTGTTCTAGTTTAAACTCTCTAAGGTTTTTATATTGATTGAAAAATTTAAAAAAGGAGTCATTGGTTTCAAGAATCTCTAATCCATTAGTTACTAAAACTATAGAGAGTTGAGAGTTGAAAATATTTTTTGTAGTGTTTCTCTCTGAGATAAGTTCTTTTTCTCTTGTACTAATCGCACTACTCATTGAGTTTATATGATTATTTAATAGATTAATCTCTTTAGAAAGAGGTAAAGAGATCTCTTTATAATCCCCTTTACTAATTGCATCTAAGTGTATAAATATTTTTTTAAATGGATTTTGAATAGTTCGTTTGAGTATATAAGCTAAAAGAAGAATGATAGATAATACAAATATAGCGAGATTTAATATAATTAAGTTACGATTTGATTCTATGATTTCAAAAAAAGTTGTTTTATCTTTAAGAACAATAAGTTGCCACTGCCAAGGTAAAAAATAGCGAGAGTAGATAAAATAGTTTTCATCTTCTATTGAAAATGTTTTACTGTTGATATCTTGAAAAGAGATAGTATCTGTTGTAAGTGGAACTATCTTATCTGGAGTTTTGAGAAAAACGATATAGTCACTATTGTGGAGGGATTGTTTTAAATCATAGATACTCTCTTTTTGTGCTGCATCATTAGCCATCTTAAATCTATTTTCATTTTCTCCAAAATTGAAAAAAAGTGTTTTAAAGTTTGATCTAAAAGAGAAATATATTTTGTTACCAAAGTTTTCAACCTCCTGTTTAGATACTACACTAATCTGTTTTTCCAAGGAGGAGCTTATCATCTGAGAACCGATAATGATACTAAAAAGAGTGATAAAGATGATTGGAAGCATAATTTTTACTGATAAAGTGGTTGTTTTGGTGATATTATAAATAAATTGTTTCAACATAGGAGCTACTTTGGTATATCGATATGTTTGAGCATATCTCTAATAATATTATAATCTGCATCAGAGCTATTAATCGCTCCATATCGGATATTTTTTCCCCAATTTTTTGTGATGATAGCATCTTTTGGAACTGTTAATGGTTTGAGTTTTAACATCGCTTCTTTTATCCTCGCTATAACAGTTTTAGAGAGTTGTTCAGAAGCAACCCACAAAAAACCTGGAAGTTTTTCAGTTTGAATTAAAGGTTTTAATCCTATATGAGTGTATTCCTCTACTATTGATGTTTTGGCTCCACCAGCTAAAGAGTCTCCTATAATAACCGACAATATACTGTTGCTATGGCTACCTGTATATTCATATCGGTTTGATTTGAGGGAGAGTCCATTTTTTTGTAAAATATTTTCCATAGAGAGATAGCCACAAGTAGATAGTTTTTGTGTTAATGCAACTGTTTTATTGTGAAGATCTAAAAGAGTAATATCATTATATAAGGAGGTAAAAAGTGTACAACTATATCTATCCTCTCCTTTAGCATTTAAAAATCGTATGATAGGTTGGACTTTGGGTGCTGTTTTTTTGAGTTCTACATAGGGTAGGGGTCCTAAAAAAGCGATATCTACACTCCCATCTTGAACTTTTTGTAGTAAAGTAGCATAATCAGCATAATAGACTAAATTAAAGATATAGCCTGTCTCTTTTTCTAAGTAGTTTAAAACAGGGTCATACTCTTTGAGAATAATTTCAGATTTAACCATCGGTAAAGGAGCAAAATTTATAACAACTCGTTCCGCCATAAGTGAGATAGATATAATTAATAGTATAAGGTACTTCATAGATGCATATTAGCATAATTTTTTTATTTTTAAGCACAAAAACTCTAACTCTTCACTACTTTCTCCAAGTCGAGCAATAATTCGTAAAATAGCACTAGAAACAGTTGGTTGTCTTATGCCACCAATAGCATAACCCTCATCTAAGAGTCTGTTTTTTATCTCGATAACCTTTTTATTATCTCCTATATATATAGGAACTATCAAACCTTTCACATCTATATCTAAAATATTTTTTATGAGAGTTTGGCGTTTTACTATCTCAGATTTTAGATACTCTCTATTTTCTATTATAAAATTTAGAGAGTGATTTGCTAGGAGTGTATCATAGAGTGAAAGAGATGTTGCATATATTATAGGTTTAGCACGGTTGATAAGATACTCTATAATATGGGAGGAGGCTAAAATATAAGCTCCAAAGCTTCCA
>JAYEGK010000017.1:0-25454 GCA_034716265.1 Campylobacterota bacterium | reverse complement strand
TTCATCGCTAAATCTAGTGCTTTTTGTTTATTTGCGTCCATCTTTTACTCACCTATATTTTAATTTTTATGAATTATATACAAAATCTCAAGGAAAGGATTTAATTTTTGCATTTTGTCATATTTTTTTCTAAGTATTTAGTGAACTCATCTTTAGGAATAGCCTTAGAGTAATAATACCCTTTTGTTTTTGTAGCTATCTCACTCACCTCATCAAGTGAGTTTAAAAAATCTAAATCTAAATCTTCATCGGCTAATAAACTTAATGTGAATAATATCAATAATAATTTTTTAATAGTTTTTCCTTGTAAATAGATATTTTAGATACATTTTTATTATATAAAAATGGGTGTTAAAACCTTCTTTAAAGTCCAAATTTAGCACTTTTTAGTTAAACTCAGCTTTATGAAAAAAACAGTAATAGCCCACTCACCAGACGCCGATGATATCTTTATGTACTATGCCATTAAATTTGGTTGGGTAGATATGAAAGAGACAAAATTTGATAATATCGCTAAAGATATTCAAACACTAAATGAAGATGCTCTCAACGGTGTTTACGATATCGTAGCTATCAGTTTTGCACTCTATCCACATATAAAAGAGGAGTATGCACCTCTTCGAACTGCTGTAAGTTTTGGTGAGGGTTATGGTCCAAAAGTTATTAAACGTAAAGGTGAAAAACTCAAAAGAAATTTTAAAGTAGCACTCAGTGGTAAAGATACTACAAATGCTATGCTATTTCGTATAGCTTACCCCGATGCACGTATCACCTATATGAACTTTTTAGATATTGAACAAGCTGTTTTAGATGGTGTTGTTCACGCTGGTGTTCTTATTCACGAGTCGATACTCACATATGCAGATGCACTTGAAGTTGAACGAGAGATGTGGGATATTTGGCAAGAGTTAGCGGGAGATAAACTTCCCCTTCCTCTTGGTGGTATGGCGATACGACGCTCTATCCCTCTTAATAAAGCGATAGAGTATGAAGCTACATTAACTAAAGCGGTTAAAGTTGCACGTGACCATAAAGATAGATTATCTAAAATGCTCATAGAGCGTAATTTAGTTCGAATAGATGCGACAACACTCGATAAATATTTAGAACTCTATGCAAATGATGAGTCGATAACACTCAGTAAAATCCAATATGAAGCTATCGATAAACTTTTTGAGATAGGATACAGATATGGCTTTTATGATATTCCTCTAAAAGTGGAAGATTATCTTATTCCAACAGAATATACAGATTTACGAAACTCCTAATCTATGGAAGCAAAACTTATAGCACTTGGTGTTGAAACCTTTAAAATTGCGCTTATGTTAGCGTTACCTGCACTTCTAACAGGTATGTTTTTAGGTTTAGCTGTAAGTATCTTTCAAGCAACAACACAGATCAACGAGATGACCCTCTCTTTTATCCCAAAAATCTTAGGAATTGTTGTTGTTATAGTATTAACGATGCCTTGGATGTTAAATGCTATGACAGATTTTTCTACTGGCATCTTTAACCTTATTCCAACTTTTGTAGAGTAGAGTATGCACTATAAAGAGATAAACTTTGCACAATACTCCTCTATAAAGATAGGTCCTACCCTTAAAGTAGCTATTTTAGATGATTGTAAAGAGTGGTCTAAAGAGTATTATATTATCGGTTCTTGTAACAATATACTTATTGGACCAAATCCTCCAAAGTTGATGATGCTGAGTAAAAAGTATGACTATATAAAGATAGAGGATGGTGTTTTAAAGATAGGTGGTGCAACACCCTCAGGTAAAGTGATCTCCTTTTGTAAAAAACATAATATTACAAACTTTGAATTTCTCTCCCATCTTCCTGGAAAAATGGGAGGAGTTGTCTTTATGAATGCGGGACTCAAAGAGTATGAAATATTTAATCACCTCATCGATATTACAACTTGTTCACATAAAAAGAAAAAATGTGAAATAAACTTTTCCTATAGATATACGGATATAGATGAACCTATTTTAGAGGTCTCCTTTGAACTTCACTACGGTTTTGACCTTAAAAAAGTAGAACTCTTTAAAAAGATGAGAAACAAACAACCATCTACTCCAAGTGCAGGAAGCTGTTTCAAAAATCCAAAAGGAGATTTTGCAGGTCGCCTTATAGAAGATGTCGCATTTAAGGGCTATAAAGTTGGTTCAATGGAGTTTAGTACACAACATGCCAACTTTTTAGTCAATAATGGTGATGGTAAATTTGAAGATGCATATTATCTTATAAAAGAGGTAGAAAAAAAAGTATTTTCACAATTTAATATAAAATTAGAGTGTGAAATAGCAATTTTAAATAATAACTATATCTAAGTCATTCACAATTTTTTAATTATAATTTATGTATGAACAATGTACTATTCACATACAAAAGTAAATTTATAGGTTGCAATGTGAATATTGGTCAAGAAGTTCTAAAACTATTAAAAGAAGAGATAACAGAAGTTGAATATACTAGATATATAAAACATCTTACATATGATATCCAAAACTCTACAAGTGACTTAGCAATTTTTTATGCCCCAAATGCTCTTGTATCTAACTGGATTAAAAGTAAATATCGAGAAAAAATTGCACATCTTTTTGAGATCAAAAACAATACAACCGTTACTGTTCACATCACTATCGAAAATAGATCTAATAACACAAACAATACTCCCTTAGTTGAAAAGAAACCGCAACACTCAATGTTAAATCCCTCTCACAGCTTTGATAACTTTATGGTTGGGGGTTCAAACCAGTTTGCTTATGCAGCAGTAAAAAGTGTTAGTGAAAAAGCTGGAATTTTATATAACCCTCTTTTTATATATGGTGGTGTTGGTCTTGGTAAAACACATCTTATGCAAGCTGCTGGCAATGTTTTACAAAATCAGGGAAAAAGTGTTATCTATACAACTGTTGAACAGTTTCTAAACGATTTTATTAGACACTTAAGAAATAAAACGATGGAACACTTTCAAGAAAAATATCGTAAATGTGATGTACTTCTTATAGATGATGTCCAATTTTTAAGTAATAAAGAGAGTATTCAAGAGGAGTTCTTTCACACATTTGAAGCATTAAAGGGTGCAGGAAAACAGATAATTCTCACAGCAGACAAACACCCTAAAAAGATAGGTGGTTTAGAAAAAAGACTTCAAAGTAGGTTCGAGCATGGTCTTGTTGCAGATATTCAACCTCCAGAGCTAGAAACAAAGATAGCTATTATAGAGAAAAAATGTGAAATAAATAAGATCAAACTCTCTAAAGAGATAGCTACCTATATAGCAACTGTAATAGATACCAATGTTCGTGAGATAGAGGGAATTTTAACTAAACTTAACGCGTACTCTCAACTTATGCATGTTGATATAGATTTGGCATTTACGAAAAATGTTTTAAAAGATCAAACAGAATCAAACAAAACAGACTTAACACTTGATTCTATCACTCAAAGTGTTGCTAAAGACCTCAATATTAAACCAAGTGAGATACGTTCAAAAGGACGAAGTAAAAACCTTGTTTATGCACGTAGAATAGCTATATACCTTTGTCGTGAACTTACACCAAACACTATGCCTCAACTTGCTAAATATTTTGGAATGAAAGATCATACCGCAATTAGTCATACACTTAAAAAAATAAATGAACTGATTAAAAATGATGAAGATTTTAAACTAAAAATTGCAGAATTAACTAACAAAATTACAACCATTTAAAAAAAAAGATATAATAGCAAAAGTGAATACGCGTGAATAATATCAAACCTATTCATCACGTATAAAAAACTCCTGTTTTAGGGCTTAAAATCAAAAATTCACATAATCACGCGTCCCTACTACTACTTACTAAAATATTATAATATAATAGGAAATTTAAGAATGAAAATAATTATCTCTAAATCAATACTTGAAAACATACTTATCCATGCTGGACCATTCTTAGAAAAAAAAGATACCTCCCAAATTACATCACATATATATCTACATAGCAATAACTCTGAACTTATCTTTAAAGCTACCGATTATGAGATAGGATTTTTAGTTCAAACTAAAGATGTTACGATCTTAAAAGATGGAACAATAACTGCAAATGGTAAAAAATTTTTAGATATTGTACGAATCTTAAAAGATGGTGATATTAATTTAGAGGTAATAAATGAAATTTTACATATCTCACAAGCAAAATCTAAATTTAAACTTCCTACATTTTCATATAATGAGTTTCCAAAATTTCCAGATTATCAAAATAAAGCTAAAATAGCTATCGACTCTCAAGTGTTGATAGAATCCTTAAAAAAGATAACTCCAACTATAGATACTAATAATCCTAAATTTGAACTAAATGGTGCATTAATGGATATAAAAACAGAGCTTATAAACTTTGCTTCAACAGATACTAAACGATTAGCTGTTGTTACAGTTTCAAACCATAGTGAGAATGAACTTTCTATTATCATCCCTAAAAAAGCGATTATTGAGATTCAAAAACTTTTTTTCAATAATATAGATATATATTATGATGAAACAAACTTAATCATCATCTCAGAACAATATACATTTTTTACAAAACTTATCAATGGAAAATATCCTGAATACACAAGAATTATTCCTAAAGAGATAAAAAATAGTTTTATCCTACCAAAAGCAAAGATGATAGAGTCTATTAAACAGATAACAACTATATCCTCAGATCTAAAAATTATTTTTGATAACAATCTTATAACTTTTGAATCGTTAAGCGATGATAATATAGAAGCAAAGACAGCAATAGAGTACAATACAAACCTAGAGGAACCCTTCTCTCTTGCAGTCAATAGTAGATATTTCCTTGATTTTTTAAATGTTATCAATAATTCAGAATTTAGTATCGGTTTAAATGAGGAAAATCTTCCCTTTATCTTAAGTGAAGATAATTTTAAAACAGTTGTTATGCCTATTGTAATCTAAACTATTCAAAAACTTTCTCCTTTACGCGTGAATAGATGTGAAAAAAATCTCTAAAGTTCATCACGCGTAAACAACTCCTATTTTAGGCTAAAAAAGAGTAAATTCACATAATCACGCATCCCTACTACTACTTACTAAAATTATTATATATATAGAGTTTTTTCTCAGTTAAATAAAGGTGTCATTTAGCTATAATAAAAAGCTTTTTTTAAGCAAAAATATCATTATAAACGGAGAAATAAATGGAAAATTACGGTGCTAGTAATATTAAAGTACTTAAAGGTTTAGAAGCAGTTAGAAAAAGACCAGGTATGTACATTGGTGATACTGGACACCGTGGTTTACATCATCTTGTTTATGAGGTTATAGATAACTCTATCGATGAAGCTATGGCTGGTCATTGTAACACTATCACAGTAACACTTACAAAAAATGGAACATGTAAAGTTTCAGATAATGGTCGTGGTATACCAACTGATATGCACCCTACTGAAAGTATGAGTGCTGCTACTGTTGTTTTAACAGTACTTCATGCTGGTGGTAAATTTGATAAAGATACATATAAAGTATCTGGTGGTCTTCATGGTGTTGGTGTTTCTGTTGTAAATGCACTTTCATCTGATCTGAAAATGACTATTTATCGAAATGGTGAGATACATGAGCAAAATTTTAAAGAGGGTATTCCTCAAGAGGTACTATCTGTTATAGGCACTACGCGTAAAACAGGTACAACTATCGAATTTTCTGCTGATGCTACTATCTTTACAGATACAGTAACTTTTGAATATGAATATTTATCAAAAAGATTTAAAGAACTTGCATATCTAAATCCATTTATTACTATAAAATTTAATGATGAAAGAACTGGAACTAAAGAGATCTATCACTTTGAGGGTGGAATAGCTCAATATGTTTCAGATATGAATAAAAAAGTCAAAGTTGCCGAAGTTTTTAGTTTTAGTGGTAAAGTTGAAGATATAGAGTTTGATATAGCACTTATGTACAATGATGCATATGATGAGAAACTTGCTTCATTTGTAAATAATATCCGTACTCCTAATGGTGGAACACATGAAGCTGGTTTTCGTGCAGGATTAACGCGCATTATCTCTAACTATAACTCTAAAAATGGTGCAGCTAAAGAGAAAGATGTGAAAATCTCTGGTGAAGATGTAAAAGAGGGTCTCATCGCTATCGTCTCTGCGCGTGTACCTGAACCACAATTTGAAGGTCAAACGAAAGGTAAACTTGGAAATACTTATGTAAAACCTCTTGTTCAAAAAGCAACAGGCGAAGCGATAAGTAAATATTTTGAAGAGAATCCTATTCAAGCAAAAGCTATCGTATCTAAGGCATTGATGGCTGCTCGTGGACGTGAAGCTGCTAAAAAAGCACGTGAACTAACGCGCAGAAAAGATAATATGTCAGTTGGAACACTCCCTGGTAAACTAGCTGATTGTCAAAGTAAGGACGCGTCAATATGTGAACTCTATCTGGTAGAAGGGGATTCTGCTGGTGGTTCTGCAAAGATGGGTCGTGATCGTGTATTTCAAGCGATATTGCCACTCAAAGGTAAGATACTGAATGTAGAGAAGGCGCGTTTAGATAAGATCTTAAAATCTGATGAGATAACAAATATGATTACAGCTATGGGTTGTGGTATTGGTGAGGAGTATAAAGAGGAGAAACTTCGTTATCATAAGATTATTATTATGACCGATGCTGATGTTGATGGTTCTCATATTCAAACACTACTCCTTACATTTTTCTTTAGATATTTCCGAGATATAGTTGAAAAAGGGTATCTTTATCTTGCACAACCACCACTTTATCGTTATAAAAAGGGTAAAAAAGAGATTTACTTTAAAGATGATAGAGAGATGAATGACTTTCTAATAGGAAACGGTATAGAGTCTTTAGATGTTGATGGTGTTGGACATAATGATTTAGTAGCATTCTTTAAAATGGTTGATCATTATAGTGCTTCATTAGACGCATTAAATAGAAGATATTCACTTGTTAACTTAATTCGTCATTTTATAGAGCATCCAGAATTGGTATCTCTTGATGCTAACGCGTTATATAATAAAGTTGAAGAGTTTTTAATCTCTATTAACAATAATATATTAACAAAAACTATTAATTCAGAGACAAATGAGATCCATATTTTTGTTCAAACGGAAGATGGAATGGAGGAACTTCTTATAAATGATGATCTATTTAGTGCTCCACACTTTACAGAAGCAAATTTTGTTTATAAAAAGATTCAAGAGTGGGAGATATCTTTGGAACAAGATATTATCACTACACTTGAAGAGGTAAAAGATTATGCTAAAAAAGGTGCTTATATTCAGCGTTATAAAGGTCTTGGTGAGATGAACCCAGAGCAACTTTGGGAAACAACTATGACACCTGAAAATCGTGTATTACTTCAAGTAAATATAGAGGATGCAGAGGTTGCATCGGATGCATTTACACTCTTTATGGGTGATGAGGTTGAACCACGTCGTAACTATATCGAAACTCATGCAAAAGATGTAAAACATTTAGACGTGTAATGTTACTACCTCAAAAAAAGGAGAGAGAGTACCGTTTTAGGTTAGCACTTAGAATGGGTCTCCCCATTTTTGCTCTTGTTCTTGCTCTTATTTTTAACACCTTAATCGACGATACTGTCAATCTAACTGCAACTTTTTATATTGAAGCTACTCTTATTTTAGCATTTAGTATATATTATATCTTTTATATTATCTATAATGGTTTTGATACACGGGTAACAGATATTATCTCTAAAACTTTTACAAGAGAGTATCTATATAGTTATCTCAAACGAGAGTTAACGCGCAAAAAAGAGTATACAGTTGTGCTTATTAGTATAGAAAATATGCAGGATATCAATCTTCAGTATGGTTTAAAAAATGGTGATAGGGTTCGTTTTGAAGTGGCTCAATGGATAGGGGAATATTTTGAGTCTAAAGATATTCACAATGTAGCATTAGGAGAGATAAAAGATGGTGATTTTATCGTTGGTTTGAATGGTAAAAAGATAAAGAATAGTGCTTTAGTGGAGATGATGCATTTAAAGATGAACGATTTTAGAGTTCAAAATATTGAGGTTAAAATATTAATCACCATCACCGATAGATCTTTTTCAAATGATTTAGAGCGTATGATAGAAAATCTTTTTGAACTTAAAGAGTTTCATAAACAACTTATTCACAATGAAGATGTGATTAACCCCGATGAGGTAGAGAGTTTAGTTATTAAGGCACTTAAATATAAAAGATTTGTCATAATGACTCAAGATGTTTTTGAAAAAGAGAGTGTTATCGCTAAAGAGTGCTTTGTAAAATTTAAAAAAAAAGATTCTAAACTGATACATCAAAAAAGTTATATGAAGGTTATATCAAAATTGGGTTTGATGCTTGAGTTTGATGTGATGATTTTAGAGAGAGTTGTGTTGAGTTGTACTCAAGAGAGTAGTTTAGTCTATATATTAAATATCTCCTCTTCATCAATAAGAAATCCAATCTTTTTATCAAAGTTAAGAGATCTACTTTTAGATAATCGATATGCAAAAAATAGAATAATGTTTATTTTAAGTGAAAATGAGTACTATTCACATATAGATAAGTTTAATGCAATTATCTACTCTTTGCACAATATAGGTGTGAAAATAGCGATAGATAAGTTAGGAAATAATCATACATCTTTTTTATATTTAAGAGATTTAAATATAGATGTTGTGAGGTTTGATAACTTTTATACTAAAACAATAGAAGATACAAAATGTCAAAATATTATAGAGGGTTTAAATGTAATCGCACACTTAAAGGGTGTCAAAACATGGATTAAAATGCTTGAAACAGAAGAGAGTTTAGATTCAATCAATCAGATGGATATCGATTATAAGCAGGGTCGATATTTAGCAAGTTTAGAAAAATTTTATGAGAGTAAGGATTAGTATGAAATATGGTGAAAAAGAGATAAAAGAGTTTGATGTAGAGAAAGATTTGGAGATATGGCCAAATGAGCATAAAAAAGATTATTTGATTAAAGTAACACTTCCTGAGTTTATGGCACTTTGTCCTAGAAGTGGGTATCCAGATTTTGCAACGATATATATTGAATATACTCCAGATAAATATGTTGTTGAGTTAAAAGCTTTAAAACTTTATATAAACTCTTTTATGACACGTTCCATCTCTCATGAAAACTCTGCAAATGAGATCTATGATCTGATCAATGAAAAAATTAATCCTCGAACTTTAAAGTTGGTTGCAGATTTTAATCCAAGAGGGAATGTTCATACGGTTATAGAGATAGATAGTACTAAAATGAAAAATAGTTAAAATGTTTGAAAGTTTATTAGGAAGAGCTAAAAAAGATATCTCTGTAGATGATAAAGAGCATATAGTTTTATTGAATAAGATAGATAGAATGAATTTAACAGAGATGCGCTCTTATATAAAAAACAGTGTTTCTGGTTTGGAGTCATCCTCAGATGGCTTAAGTATAGTTCTTAGAAAAATTATAGATGAAAATAAAACTACTAATAAACGGTATATAGAGATTGGGGATATGGATAGTAAAATCAAAAAAGCATTTGAACTTGTTTTGGCAATCGCTACTCATAAAAGAGTGACTATTGTTGTTATTGAACAGATTCAAGAGTTTGTTGCAGTTTATGAAAAGTTGATATTGAAATTTGATATGGAAAATAAAGAGATATACGCTTCACGATTTAAAAAAGCTATTAAACAGGCTCTTATTACTATTCACAGTATGGCGGAAATTAATACTAAGATGCGGGTTTTGAAATAGATATCTAATATTAATTTAGATACAATCGCGAAAATATTTACCCTAAGTCTTTATATAATAAGAGACTTAATTAAGGAAACCCTATATGCAAAAAATTAGAAATATCGCCGTAATCGCTCACGTTGACCACGGTAAAACTACATTAGTTGATGGTTTACTAGAGCAATCTGGTACATTTGGTTCTCACGAACAACACGATGAAAGAGCTATGGATAGTAATGATTTAGAAAAAGAGCGTGGTATTACGATTCTTTCTAAAAATACAGCTATTAGATATAAAGATCATAAAATTAACATTATCGATACTCCGGGTCACGCTGACTTTGGTGGAGAGGTTGAGCGTGTTCTTAAGATGGTTGATGGTGTTTTAGTTCTTGTTGATGCTTATGAGGGTGTTATGCCTCAAACTAAGTTTGTTGTTAAGAAGATGCTCGCACTTGGTAAAAAACCGATCGTTGTAATCAACAAGATTGATAAACCTTCTGCCGATTGTGATAGAGTTGTTGATGAGATGTTTGACCTTTTTGCAGATATGGATGCAACTGATGATCAACAAGATTTTCCAATTATCTATGCTGCTGCTCGTGATGGTATCGCTAAGTTAGATATGGATGATGAAGATGGCAATTTTGAGTGTATCTTTGAAGTTATCGTAAATGAAGTACCTGAGCCTCAAGGTGATGCTGAGAATCCTCTTCAAGCACAGGTTTTCACACTAGATTATGATAACTATGTTGGTAAAATTGGAATCTCTAGAATCTTTAACGGTACAGTTAATAAGGGTGATAACATCATGCTTGCAAAAGCGGATGGTGAGATGGTTAAGGGTAAAATCTCTAAATTAATTGGTTTCCATGGCCTTAACCGTATGGAGATAGATAAAGCTGAAGCTGGCGACATCGTTGCATTTGCTGGTATGGAGACTGTTGATGTTGGTGATACTATCGCTGATGCTAACAATCCTGTCGCACTTGACCCTATGCATATCGAAGAGCCAACTTTAACAGTTGTATTTGCAGTAAATGACTCTCCACTTGCAGGTCAAGAGGGTAAACATGTTACTTCAAATAAACTTCGTGAGCGTTTAGAGTCTGAAATGGTAACAAATGTTGCTATGAAACTTGAGACTGTTGGTGAGGGTAAATTTAAAGTTTCAGGACGTGGTGAGCTTCAGATTACTGTTCTTGCTGAAAATATGCGTCGTGAAGATTTTGAGTTTAGTATCTCTCGTCCAGAGGTTATTACTAAAGAGATTGAAGGTGTTAAGTGTGAACCATTTGAGCATTTAGTTATCGATGTTCCTGAAGATTTAAGTGGTGGTGTTATTGAGCGTCTTGGTAAACGTAAAGCTGAGATGAAGTCGATGCTTCCAATGGGTCAAGGTTTTCAACGTATCGAATTTGAGATCCCTGCACGTGCTTTAATCGGTTTCCGTGGACAGTTTTTAACGGATACTAAAGGTGAAGGTATTATGAACCACTCTTTCTTAGAGTTTCGTCCATTTACTGGTGAGGTTGAGTCTCGTTCATATGGTGCTCTTATCTCTATGACTCCAGGTTCTACTTTAGCATTCTCACTATTTTCTATCCAAGATCGTGGTGTTCTTTTCATCGGTGTTCAAACTGATGTTTATGAAGGTATGATTATCGGTGAGCATTCACGTTCAAATGATTTAGTTGTAAACCCTATTAAAGGAAAAGCACAATCAAATGTACGTTCAAGTGGAGCTGATGAAGCTATCAAACTTGTACCATTTAGAGATATGTCTCTTGAGCGTGCTTTAGAGTGGATCGAAGATGATGAATTACTAGAAGTAACTCCTAAATCTATCCGTATCCGTAAAAAATTCTTAACTGAAAATGAAAGAAAAAGAAACTCTCGTAAATAGTTAAAACAGCTCCTTTTGCAAACACGATTTTTTCGTGTTTGTAGCCTCACAAGGAAATAAAAAATGCAAAGAAGATTAATAAGCTTTGACTGGGCGATAAAAAGAATATTAAGAAGTAAAGCAAACTTTGAGATACTTGAAGGTTTTTTAAGTGAACTTCTAAAAGAAGATATAACTATTTTAGAAATTTTAGAGTCAGAATCAAATCAAGATTTTAAAAAAGATAAGTTTAATCGTCTTGATATCAAAGTTAAAAATCATAAAGATGAGATAGTTTTAATCGAGATTCAATATGATAGGGAGATGGACTATCTACAAAGAATTTTATATGCTTCTTCAAAAGCGATAACAGAGCATATGAAAGAATCAGATGCTTATGCAAAAGTAACTAAAATCATCTCAATATCAATCCTATATTTTAATTTTGGCGATGGCGATGATTATATCTATAAAGGCACTACAAACTTTATTGGGGTGCATAATCATACTCAACTAAAACTTAATGAGAAACAAAAGGAGTTATATAGAGTAGATGATGTTGAAAATATTTACCCTGAGTTTTATCTAATAAAAATAAGAAACTTTAACGATAAATCTAAAGATACCTTAGATGAGTGGATTAACTTTTTAAAAAATGAAACTATACCTGATAATGTAAGTGCTAAAGGGCTGATAAAAGCAAAAGAAACTTTAGATTATTTAAAAATGAATGATGATGAAAGAGTGGAATATGAGCATTATCAAAAATCACTTCACGACCAAGCAAGTGCCTATGAATCAACTTATATCATCGGAAGTATTGATGGTGCAAAAAAAGAGAAACTAGAGATAGCAACCAACTTATTAAAAGCTAATATAAATATTGAAATTATCAAATCAAGTACAGGATTAACTGATGAAGAGTTGTTAGGTATCTCATAAGTTCCTCTTATTGAGATGAACTTAAAAAATCAACTCCCTTTTGCGTTAAAACCAATGTTACACCATCCTCTTTTACATCAAAAAAGCGATCTGTTTTTAGTTCATTCATAGCAACATCTAAAACTTTATTTTGTTTCATATCAAGTCTCTTCAAAACATTAGTTACAACATCTTGTTTACTCATCACTTGACCAACTTTAGCTCTTTTTCTAAACCAACTAAAAAAAATCTCTTTTACCTCCTCTTTTGGAGAGATTTCATCTTTCTTATGAGTACTCTTTTTCTGTTTCTCATTATCTCGTAATACTTTTTTATAATCATATACTTTTTTCTTAGGTCTTCTCATATTTTTCCTTTTTAATAGTGGGAAATTGTTCCATAATTTTACTTGCGATATACTTTTAAATATAAAAGATAAGAGGTGAATAACTGTGAATAACTTAGAGCTAGAAAATATTTTTATCCCTTCAAAAGTTCCATCAAAAAAGTTGATGATTATTTTACATGGTCGTGGAGATTCTTCAGAGGGTTTTCGAGCAATACCCGATTTTTTAGATATTGATGATATGAACTATATTATGTTTGATGCTCCCTTTGAGTATTTTAGTGGTTATTCGTGGTATCAACTTCCTCCAAATCAGTTAAAGGGTATAGAGTACTCCTCTAAACTTCTTACGACTGTTTTAGATAAACTTTTTCAGGAGCAGTTTGATGCTAGTGAGAGTTTTCTATTTGGTTTTTCACAAGGCTCCCTTCTAACATTTGAGTTTGGAGCTAGGTATCATAAGGTTTTAGCTGGGTATATCGCTATTAGTGGTTATATCTATGATGCTAAAAAGCTTTTAAAAGAGATGAACAGTGATGTGAATAACTCTTCGTGGTTATCTACTCATGGAATACAAGATGAGGTACTTCCCTTTAGCACTTCAAAAAAACAGGTAAAAATATTACAAGATGGTGGTTTTGAGATAGAGTTTAAAGCTTATGACAAAGAGCATAGTATAGAGAGAGAGGAGTTGAGTATGATAGCTCAATGGATGAAAAAAATAGGAGGGATAAGCTCCTAAATTTTTCTTTATACACTCTTTTTACACATTATAGTAACTAGCCTGAGGATGATAAACAACAAGCGCACTCGTACTCTGCTCAGGATGAATCTGAAAAGTCTCGCTTAACTCGATACCAAACTCCTCAGGTTTCAACAGGTCAAATAGAGGACGGTTAAGTTCAAGGTCTGGACAAGCGGCATAACCAAAGGAGTAGCGTGAACCTTGGTACTTGTTCATCTGAACGTCACTAAGTTTTCCTCCTTCGTTATCTGAAATATTTAAATCAAGACGTATCTGTTTATGCGCTATCTCCGCTAACGCTTCGGCTAACTCAACTCCTAAACCGTGAAATTGATAGTACTCAGTATAGTTACCCTCATCATAAAGAACTCTCTCAGCGTCGCTTAGTTTTCCACCAGAGCTCACGCATGTTAGTGCTATAACGTCATCTCTATCGCTATGAAAGAAATCACTGAGTGCGCGGTGGGGCTGTTTGCCCTGTCTAGGAAAAGTAAACTCTTTGATAGCGTTTGCTTTTACGTCTTCTAAGGGTTTTCTATTTATCTGCGCCTCTGAGTTATAACCCTCTTTCTCATCAAAAATAAGCAGTCTATTATCATCAGCGCGACATGGCCAATAACCATAGATGATAGTTGGCTCAAATAGTTTCTCATCTAAAAACTGAGCTTTGAGTTTTTCATACGCTGGCATAATAACTTCATCTACCTGCTTTTGATACTCCTCTTTTGATTTGCCTTTTGAACTGTAACCCCAACGAGATTTAAAGAGTATTTTATGGTTTATCCACTCAAAAGCCATCTCTATCTGATGCTCTGTAAGTTTTATCTCACGGCGTCCCCAAAATGGAGGCGTTGGAACTTTTACATCACGAGAAGGCATCTTTATCTCAGCAAGTGGAGGGATGATTACCTCTTTTTTCTCTTTGACAACTTTTTCTTCTTTCTCTTTACCATGAAGGTCTGTATCAAAGTTTCCAGCTTCGATGCGACTCATAGCCGTTACCCCATCAAACGCGTCTTTACAGTAGAAGATAGGACCATCATAAAAGGGACGACAAAAATCATCTATAAAAGTTCTCGTAAGCGCTGCACCGCCAAGAAGAACAGGTATATCTATCCCCTCAGCTTTAAGAGCTTTGAGATTCTCCTGCATCACTTGTGTTGATTTTACTAAAAGTCCACTCATACCAAACGCGCTTATATGTCCCTCTTTCGTAGCTTTTATGAACTCTTCTAACTCTACTTTTATCCCAAGGTTGTTTACTTTAAAACCATTATTTGAAAGAATAATATCTACAAGATTTTTTCCAACATCGTGAACGTCACCCTTTACCGTTCCTAAAGCGAGAGTCGTATCTGCCGTTTTTTCTATTTTAGGGAGATAGGGATTTAAATGGTCAACCGTCTTTTTCATCGTTTCAGCACTTTGAAGCACAAATGGAAGTTGCATCTGTCCACTTCCAAAGAGCTCTCCTACTACTTTCATCGCGTCTATTAAAATTTCATTTACGATTTTTTCAGGGGCTATTGTGTGACGAGCCTCTTCTACTAGAGGTATCATTCTATCTTTATCGCCATCCATAAGAAGTTTAGCAATATTCTCTTCATCACTCATAGCGAGATACTCAGCATCATCGGCAGAGGTGTCTATCGCCTCTTTGGAGCTAAAATGCTCTATGAAGTTAAAGAGCGCTTCACCATTTGGTTGACGGTTAAAGATCAAGTCATCACAGATAGTTTGATCCTCTTGGCTTATTTTATTGATAGGGATGATATGTTTTACGTTTATAATCACCGACGTTAAACCAGCCTCTATACAGTGATGTAAAAACATAGAGTTTAGGTAGGGACGAGCGTCTTTATCGAGTCCAAAAGAGATGTTAGATAGTCCAAGTGTTGCGCTTACCTCAGGGTGTTTTTTACGCAGTGCTCGGATAGCTTCGATGGTATTAATCCCAGCGTCCCAATACTCCTCATCTCCACTTCCCAAAGTAAAAGTAAGAACGTCAAAGATTAGATCTTCTTTTTTTATCTTATGACGATTTGTAGCAAGCTCTATAATTCTATCGGCAATTTTGAGTTTATCCTCTACCGTTTTAGCCATCCCCACTTCATCGATAGTTAGACATACAAGAGACGTTCCATATTTTTTCGCTAAAGAGCAGACTTCATCAAATTTCTCTTCGCCATCTTCAAGGTTTACCGAATTTAAAATAGGTTTTCCACCGATATTTTTAAGCGCTGTTTCTAGTCCAGACGTTTGCGTTGAGTCTGGCATAAGTGGGAGAGGGATTTTTTGGTTGTACGTCCCCATCACCTCATTCATATCTTTTGTCTCATCACGTCCAGCAAAGCCAACGTTTACGTCTATGACGTGCGCTCCAGCTCTTACTTGTTGCTGCGCGACGCTTAGCGTTCCTTCGTAGTTTTCAGCTAAAAGAAGTTCACGAAACGCTTTACTTCCCGTTGCGTTTGAACGCTCTCCTATAAGAAGAGGTGCGGGTTGCTGTTTGAGTTCTACTGTATTAAAAAGAGAAGCGATAGAGTTAGGGTGTGAACCTGATGGTACTTTTGGAGTGATATTTTGCGTTGCGTTTACTAAAGCTCTTATGTGCTGAGGAGTTGTCCCACAACATCCCCCTAAAAATGAAACGCCATCAAAATCTAAAAACTTTTTTTGTTGAACCACGAACTCATCGGGACCCATTGGATAGTACGTATATCCACCACGGTTTTGAGGAAGACCGGCGTTTGAGTGAACGCTTATAGGTTTACCCCATAGTTCGCTTAAAGTTTTAACGTGTTTTAAAACTTGTTCAGGTCCTGTTCCACAGTTAAATCCAAGCGATAAAATATCAAAAGGCTCTAAGATGGTAGCGATAGTCTCAGCGTCCGTCCCGATAAGCATAGTTCCACTCAGCTCAATAGTTACCGAAATCATAATAGGAATATTTACGTCTTTTTGAGCGTTAGCTTTTTGAATGGCGTGGAGCGCTGCTTTTATCTGAAGAGGGTCTTGTGCTGTTTCTATGAGAAAAACGTCTACCCCACCATCTATCAGCGCTAAACAAAACTCCGTGTAACCTCTAAACATCTCATCATACGTTATATGTCCAAGCGATGGAAGCTTTGTCCCTGGTCCAACGGAACCTAAAACAAAACGGGGATGCTCTGGAGTGCTAAATTTTTCACACTCTTTTTTTACTAACCGAGTTCCCGCTTTTGTAAGTTCATAAGCCCTATGACCAATATCATACTCATCTAAAACCCAAGAGAACGAACCAAAAGTGTTTGTTGTGATAAAGTCTGCACCACTTGTTAAGTATGCTGAGAAAATCTCACTTAAAACTTCAGGGCAAGTAACGTTTAGAAGTTCATTACAACCCTCGTTCCCTTCCCAAGCCTCTTTTGGAATTTTATCATCACGTTGTTGGAGTTGCGTACCCATCGCACCATCTATGATGAGTGGGCGTTTTTTGATTGTTTCTAAGATGTACTGTTTTGTTGTCATATTTTTAACTTTTTTGTTGGGATAATTTGTGAGAATTTTAGCGTAAAATGGTTGGATTTTTATCAGTTAATTCAACATTTATTAAATCAGAGTGTTGTATTATTGCTCTTGTTGCAACCATCTTATATAAGGAAGAGTTATGAAAATTAATAAAAAATTGATAGGAATATTTTTAATACTTTCTCTTTTAACTCTCTTCATATCAAACCACCTTTTTCAAGAAAAAGTAAAGTTATTAAAAGATGAAAAATATTTAGCTACTGCTGTGAGTATGCAAAATGAAACAAAAATATTGATAGATGAAAAGAAAAATGCCACTCGTGCTATTGCTATCTCTTTATCTTTTTACGACACTTTAAAAGATGCTCTTAAAAATGAGAAACCAGCATTAATAAAACTCAATGAACTTTCATTAGCTCTTAAAAATGATAGTGACTTTAAAAATGTTTGGTTTCAAATAATCACACAAGATGGAAAAAGTTTTTATAGAAGTTGGATTGATAAAAAAGGTGACTCTCTTTTAAAAGCAAGAATTGATATTCATAAAATATTAAAAAATCCACAAATCATGTCCACTGTGAGCACAGGCAAATTTGATATGACTTTCAAATCGATGGTTCCTATCTATGATGATAACAAGTTTCTTGGTATAGTAGAGGTAATTACACACTTTAACTCTATAGCAAAAAAGATGAATAAAAAAGGGATAGAGTCTGTTATATTGGTAGATAAAAAATATAAAGAACAGCTCAAATATCCTTTTACAAAACTCTTTATTGGTGATTATTATGTAGCTAATGTAGGGGCAAAACCTCAATATATGAAAATTATTGAAGAAAAAAACATTCAACACTTTCTAGATTACACAGATATATATCATATAAACGAAAAAGATGGTAATTTAATTACTCTATATCGACTTCCCGATATTAATAATCAAGCTATGGGTTACTTTATTCTCTTTAAACCATTAGCTGATATTGATATGAGGGATATTGGAACTATGAAAGAAAAAACATTTTTTTATGTCTTTGCATTGATACTTTTATTTGCAACTATTTTCTATTATATTGCTAATAAGAGATTTATCTCTCAAATATCATTAAAAAACTTAGAGATGCAGGAGTTAAATAAAAAACTATCACAATCGATCCAAGAACAGGTAGAGATGCAAAAACAGAAAGAGAAACAACAAAATATTCTTTTTCAACAATCAAAGATGGCTAGCATGGGGGAGATGATAGGAAATATAGCACACCAATGGCGCCAACCAATAGCGATAATATCGATGTGGGCAAATAATATTATAGTAGATATTGATATAGAGGAGATTGAGAATGAAAATCTTAGAAAGTATGCCAATAAGATAAATGAGCAAACTAGACATCTCTCTCAAACTATTGATGATTTTAGAAACTTTTTCTCACCAAATAAAGAAAAAACAACCTTTACTATAAAAGAGAGTATAGATAAAACAATGAATCTTTTAACAGCTTCATTTAAAACACATAATATTGAAGTTATACAAAAGATAGAAGATATAGAGATAGTGACATTAGAGAATGAGCTCACACAAGCGATGCTTAATATTGTAAAGAATGCTAAAGATATTCTTATCTCTCTTGAGCGAAAAGATAAAAAATTAATTTTTATCAATGCTTATGTAAAAGAGAGAGCTATTATAATAGAAATTATAGATAATGGTGGTGGAGTACCCGAGGATATTAAAGATAAAATCTTTGAGCCATACTTTACAACAAAACATAAATCTCAAGGAACAGGGATAGGTCTATATATGACTGAGTCTATTATTAGTAAACATCTTAATGGAACAATTGATGTAGAGAATGTTCAATATGAGTATGAAAAGAAAAGTTATTCAGGTGCTAAGTTTAGTATAGTTTTGAGATAAAAGTTTTGTGTTATAATCTCTACTATGCAAAATATATTATTAATTTTAATCACTCTAATCTACACAGGATGTGGGGAGTCTAGCTCTCCAACTAACACTACACCTACTGCACCAGTAACCCAATCAACTCAAGAGATGCTTGATAATCAAGATTATGAGAGTGTTGTCTCAAGTTTAGAGGGTTCAGCATTTAGTAATGATGAGTATCTTGATTTAGCAACAGCTTATCTAGGATTGTCAGGATTAACTACACGAGATATTATTTTAAATATCTATTCAACAGATGACTCCCAAAACAACTCTTTTATGGAGCTAACAAATAGTATCCAAAATAGTACAAAAAGCTCTGTACAACCCTTAGAGTATCTTGATAAATCTGCTGAGTATTATATGAAGGTGATAGGTGATAGATGTACTCAATATAATGAAAGAGTTTTAAGTGATGAAGAGAAAACTATCTGTTTATATAAGGGTTTAGCTCAGATTGTAGAGAGTGTAACTGCTATTAGTTATATTACAGGAGATGTTCGTAATCTTATTAATAATATAGATGATAATGAACTTACTACGGCATCTTGTGCTATGGAGTATGCTTTTAATGGTCAATCTAATTGTAGTTTTTTTAAAAAAGAGGCTGTAACATTTGCGGATGGAAAAACATATGATAGGGTTGTTATCTATTCAAATCATGAAGAGTTTCAATATCTTTTAAAAGAGGATCCTATCTTAAGAGTCAATAGTGTTATTATGACTAATGGTTACTGTACCTTAGATAGTTTTGGAACAAGAGTTCAAGAAAAACCTCAGAGTGATAGCTCTAAATATTATGTATGTCCAGTGAACTTAACTTTTGAAACAGTTCTCATAGACTCTTTAAATGAGGGGATTGAAGCTGTTATAGTTGGGGCAAAAACAGATGTAGATCTGATAGAGGATGTTAAACTATTTAAAGAGGAGATACTAGGGAGTAGCTATCAAAGAGATGAAGATATAACAATGAGTACTCTTCTTAAATATTTTGGTAAATATACAGATTAGAGTGAATAGGTTATAATAGTAGATAATTAAAACAGATAAAGGAGTATATGGTGTTTAAAATAGTATTTATAATTCCATTAATTGTATTGACATTCACTTTTAGTGGTTGTGATAGTGATAGTGAGGGTGAGTCTCGTTTAGAGACACAAGGGATGTTAGATGATAGAGATTATCAGGGTGTTATCTCAAAATTAGCGGGTGCTAATGTTAAAACAGATGAGGAGAGTTTAGCTCTTGGTGCTGCATATATGGGTAGAGCAGGATTAAGTCTTTCCGATTTGGTAAAAGTTGTAAGTGAAAGTGGTGATGATGATAATGCTTTTGGTGCTTTTATTAGTAGTATAGCGGAGGCTACGAAGGATAGTAAATCTCCTTTAGTTGATCTAACAAAAGCAACTGTATCATACGATGAGGTGCTTGATGGTGTTTGTAGCGATAATAATCTTTCCGATTCACAAAAAGATCTTTGTATATTTAAGGGTCTTACTCAAGTTATGGGAACAGCTACAACGATGAGTTATATCGCCGAGGATATCGGTTCGGTATTTGATAGTAAAGGAGATAGAATAGATAGTAAATTAACAGCTTCAACTTGTGCTATGCAATATGCAATAGATAGTAATACTATAGGTACAGATTGTAGTGATATTACTGATAATGGAACTATAACCTTTGAAACAGGAAATAGTTATAAATCTATAGATGTAATTGTCGATAATGCTGAGGTATTTGAGTATCTTATCTCTGGTGAGTCAACTGTTATTACAAAGGGTTACTGTACAACAGAAAGTTTTCAAACAAGAGTTGATGATGAGAGTAATTTAGATCATAGTTTTCATGTGTGTCCTATTAATGAGGAGTTAAATGCAACTGAACTTACAACAGGTGCAGTTCTAGCAGATGCTTTAAATAATGGTGTAGATTCCATAGGTGTTGCAGCAGATGATGATATGAAAGAGGATATTGATGAGTTTAAGTCAGAAGTTTTAGAAAGTTCTGGAAAATCACCAGATGAAACTATTACTGAAGAAGATGTAGTCAATTATCTTAATGAACAAAACCAATAAGGGGAATAGAAAATGAAAAAAGTAATATCTTTAGCACTTCTAGGTGCAACTACTTCATTAATGGCTATGTATGCTGAACAGGCATACCTTTATAAAGATCCTCGTATTATGGGTATGGGTGGGGCTAATATTGCAGTTGGTTCCTACTCCACTTCTGTTTTTTCCAACCCTGCAGGACTTGCAAATATTAAAAAGGAGCATGGTTTTGTTTTTGATCTCTTTAGTGTAGGTGTATCTACTTCAGGAGAGATGGGTGATTTTTCTACAGATCTTCAAGATGCTAATGATGAAGAGGATGATGGCAAAAAGACAGAGGCTATAGCTGATGTATTGGCAAAGTACTCTGGAGAACATTTTCATATAGGTGTAGATAATTATAGTTCTATATCTAAAAATTCGGATCTATTTGCTTGGAGTATAGGTCTTCTCTCAGCTTTAGATATTAATATTATGGCACATGGTAATGGAAGTTCAAATGGTGAGCTTTTAGAGACAACATCAAGAGCTTATAGTGGTGTTGTCGTTGGTATTGCAAAACCTTATGATACTAAAATAGGACGATTAGATGTTGGTATGGGTTTTAAATATATTTCGCAACAATCTTATGAGGGTACTTTAGGTATCTCTGAGTTAATCACAGATGAAGATGAAGAGATCCAAGATAAGTTCCAAGAGAGATATGAACAAAAATCTTCAGGTTTTGGTGTAGATATTGGGGCAACATTTAAGCCATACAAGGATAACTTTTGGCATCCAGCAATCGCTTTTAGTATCTTAAATATCGGTTCATTAGGTATGGATGATAACTATGGTGGACAGCCTATGACATTGAATATCGGTGCATCAATCTCCCCTGAAGTTTCCTATATTAGTAAATTTGTTTTTGCTATCGATTATGTAGATGTTTTAGGTGCTAATGAACTTCGTATCTATAATTATGATGAAGATGACAATGTAGTCTATTCCGATTATACTTCATCAAGTTTTATGAAAAATCTTCGTTTAGGAACAAGTATCGGTTTAGTGGATTCCACTTTTTTCTCTACAACTTTAAATTTGGGTTTCTATCAGAGTGCTTATACTGCTGGTCTTGATATGGAGATTTTGATGTTTAAATTAAATGCAGCAACATATCAAGAGGAGATAGGTGATGATTCTACATCTATAGTAGATAGAAGATATATGGCACAAATAGGTATCGGTTGGTAATCTTTTTATAGTTTGACGGATTAAAGAGAAAAACTATTGACTTAATCCGTCAACTATAGTTATAATGACGATGAAAATCTATAAATAGAGAGGTTTAATCGTTAAATGATAGTTGCTTATATCCGTCCAGATAAATATTTTGATGCAGCACATGATCAACTTCAATTGATAAATTCCTATGCTATCTCAAAAAACATTGTAATAGATGATGAATTTATTGATCAAATCTCTCAAAACAAACGCTTAGTCGAACGTTCTCATGTGACTAGCTACTTCCAAAAAAATCATGGTTCTACACTTTTAGTTTATGATGTATGGGTACTTAGTACAAATATAGAGGATCTTATTCAGATGTTTAACTGTCTTTTTAAAAATAGATTTAATATCCATTTTATAAAACAGTCTGTAATAGTATCCAATCAAAGTAGTGTAAGGCTGGTGTTAGGTTTAATAGACCAATTACGTCAAACTATGCAAAATGAATCTAAAAAAGTGATAGGACGTCCAAAAGGTAGTCGTTCAAACTCTAAATTTGATATATATATGAATGAGATTATTCGTTATATTAAAGAGAAAAAGAGTGTGAGTGAGATGGCACGATTGTTGGGTGTTAGTAGAAGTTCGTTAAAGGATTATATAGAGTCTCGAGAGTTAAAACAGGTCGCATTTGGTTCATTATTAGTGAAATCACCTGAAGATGCAGAAAAACAGGTTCTAAATACAATTACTTGTCCAATATAAAATATATGGAGTTTGAAAATGAGTGAAAAAACAAAGGGTATAGAGATACCTACATCGTGGAGAATTAAACGTTATTATGTTTATGTTATAGCTACAATAATAGCATTAGGATTACCTTGGATAACAATAGAGGGGAATCACTTCTTCTTGTTAAGTTTTGATAAACTAAAACTACATCTTGCTTTTGTTCAGTATGATATGCAAGAGCTTTACCTTATGCCATTTTTATTAATGTTAATGTTTTTAGGTATCTTTGGTATGACTGTTGTTGGTGGTCGTGTGTTTTGTGGATGGGTCTGTCCTCAGACTGTTTTTCGTGTTATCTATCGTGATTTAATAGAGACTAAGATTTTAGGTCTTCGTGGTCGTATCAAAAACAAACAGAAAGAACCTGATATGTCTAAAACTGAAAACAAGATAAAACAGGCTATCGCTATCGCTATGTGGACAGTTCTCTCTCTTATTGCAGCAGCAGACTTTTTATGGTTTTTTGTTCCACCTGAAGATTTCTTTGCATATTTAGCAGATTTCAATAATCACTGGACTCTTTTTGGTTCTGTTTTAGGTATAGCAGCATTTTTAGTTTATGATATTGTATTTATGAAAGAGAACTTCTGTATCTATGTTTGTCCCTACTCACGTGTTCAGTCAGTTTTATATGATGAGCATACAGTTATGGCACTTTATGATGAGCATAGAGGTGGTGTTATCTATGATGGTCACGATAAACAGTACTCTAAACAGAAAGATATAGTTGCAGCACAACCAGCAGCAGAGTGTACAGCTTGTGAATCTTGTGTGACAGTTTGTCCTACTCATATCGATATTCGTCAAGGTCTTCAGTTAGAGTGTATCAACTGTTTAGAGTGTGTTGATGCTTGTACAACTGTTATGGGTAAACTTGGTAAAGAGTCTTTAGTAACTTGGTCGAGTGATTTTGAGATAGTAGAACAAAAGGGTAAAACTCAATATTTGCGTGGAAAAGTTTTAGCATATATTGGACTTCTTGTAGGTCTTATGGTTATTTTAGCTGTGATGGGAAGTACAAAAGAGCATATGCTTTTAAACATTAATAAAGAGACACGTCTCTACTCTACAAAACTATTGCCAGATGGTAAGGTAAGAGTTGATAATGCTTATGAATTCCTTCTTCAAAACACTCAAAATGAGAAGATGAAGTTTTATTTTGAGGTTATTCCTCCAAAAGGTATGGAGGGTAAAATTTTTATCGCTAAACCAAATAAACCATTTACAGCAGTTCCAAATATGAAAAAGAAAAAAATTGTTGTTCTTCGTACAACAGAGGTGTTAGCAGATGATAATAGAAAAGATACTATTATCCCTATCACAATTAGAGCTTATGCTCTTGGTCATGAAGATAAAATTGTAGTATTTAGAAAATCTACATTTACTTTTCCTAAGGCTAATATCTTAAAACAAGCTAAGTAGATTTTAGTAGAGAGAAATATTTTCTCTCTGGCTATTTATTATATCTCTAACTTGAGTTTACCAGAAGCATAGTTATGAACTAATGCTTGAATTAAATTTTGATAACCCATTCCTAAATCTTTTGCTTTTGCTTTTATTATTGCCAAATCATTTACCGAAAATCTTATAGTTGTTTTTCTTTTTTCTGTAAGAGATTTAGTATATTTTGCACTCTCTTTATATTTTGTCATTTCATCATCTGTTAATGGTTTATCATCCCATTCATCTGCTTCTAAACTTTTTAATAGTTCTAATTCTTCATTATCAAAAATTATCTCGTTGTTTGTCATTTTATTTATCCTTATATTCTTTATTTAACTTTCTACTTGGAATAATTGTTTTCAAAAATATCTCTTTATCGTTTTCAACAAAAGGTACATAACAGATATAACCATTTAATCGAACTATAAATATCTCTTGATTTGGAAATTTTTCAGAATTAGGATGCTTTTTTCTACCTAAAATATTTCCATTTTCTAACTCTATAAGAACCTCTTCGAAATTAATATCTCTTTGAAGTTTTAAAAGTTGGTTTTTTTCTTCATTCCACAAAATTTGTTTTATTTTCATAGAAATATAGTATCACTTTGTATTGCTTTTGTCAATACATAATTTTAAATTTTTTCTTTTTAATTCAGAAAAAAACGATATAACTTTGTATATGTATCTGCTATACTAGCAAGATAAAAATAATTTAAGATAAGAGAAAAGGGTATAAAAATGCTAAAAAAGAGAAAACTAATAAGCTTTGACTGGGCAATAAAAAGAATATTAAGAAGTAAAGTAAACTTTGAAATCTTAGAGGGATTTTTAAGTGAACTACTTTTTGAAGATATAA
>JAYEGK010000016.1:0-6290 GCA_034716265.1 Campylobacterota bacterium | reverse complement strand
ACCCTTACTATCTTAGCGATAGCATTTTATCAACTTCAATATTTTATAATGTTTTCACCCACTTACCATCGTGAGGAGAAACTTGATGAAGAGTTTGAAGAACTTGTTGTTCATACAGATGATGGGGTTGAGTTAGAGGGTATTGTTTATGAACCTATCTCACTATATAGAAAACTATATAGTGTAGATTCTACTATACTTTTCTTTGCTGGACGTTCTCACGATAGTGTTGGACTTATAAAAAAACTCTCTCTCTCCTTTCCCCATACAAGAATAGTAACTTTCAACTATCGCTCTTATGGAAGAAGTGAAGGAAAAATAACAGAACAAAATATTTTAAATGATGCAGATAAGATAGCTAAACTTGTTCAAAAAAACTATGGAGATTTTTATCTTTTAGGATTTTCACTAGGTTCCTCTGTTGCTTCTCACGTAGCAAGTAAAAACAAAGTTTTAGGACTCTTTTTAATAGGTGCTTTTGATTCCGTTACACTTTTAGCAAAAGAGAAATATGGTGTATGTTTATCTTGGATTTTAAGATATAACTTTAATAATATAGAAACCTTTAAACGTATCGATGCAGATACCTGTATGTTTGTAAGTAAAGATGATGATATAACATATATAAAAAATGCTCGTAATCTTAAAAAACATATTAAAAACTTAAGCTATTATATTGAGCTAGAAGATGTTGCTCATAAAGAGTTACTTTGGAATAATGAAGTCGTATCTGAGATAAATAAAATTATACATAAAGAGTAGATCGGTTTTGTTTAAAATAGACAATCCAAAAAATAACTATAAAAATGTATCTCATGCATTTTTTCTCTCTTTAGCTATCACTATAGCAGAGCCATCCACAGTTTTACCACTTATAGTCTCCTACTTTAGTGACAATATCATTATGGTAGGTATTTTTGCTTCTTTACTTCGTGGTGGTGCAATCGTTATTCAACTCTATGCAGCATTCCATGCACAAGCATATCAAAAAGTACTTCCCTACCTTTCTAAAGTATTTTTTTTCCGATGGTTAAGCTGGTTTAGTATAGGGATAAGTATCTATTTTATAGGAGATTCCAACAAATCTCTTACTCTTTTTTTGATAGCATTAGGTCTCTTTTTCTTCTCCTTTAGTGCGGGATTTGGAGCGATATATTTTAAAGAGCTACAAGCAAAACTTTTCTCTAAAAAATATCGTGGGAAAACGATGGCTAACCGTAATATAGCAGGAGCGATAGCATCTATAATAAGTGCAGGTGTCACAGGGTATGTACTCTCAAACTATGAACCACCCCTAAGTTATGCATACCTTTTTATAGTAAGTAGTTTCTTTATGGCTATCGGTTTTATCTCTTTTGTTACTATCGATGAACCTAGTAAAGAGAAGGTATTGGAAAAAGAGAAAAACTTTAAACTCTTTTTACAAAATGCTCTTGTAATTTTAAAAGAGGATAAAAGATTACAAGCACAAATTTTTGTAATATTTCTTAGTTATAGCTATCTCTTAGCGATCCCTTTTGTTATCATAAATGCCAACACTCTTTTTACACTTACTGGTTGGATGCTAGGTGGTTTTATTATGGTTCAGATGCTAGGAAGTATTTTAGGGAGCAGTTTTTTATGGCGAAAAATTCACAATTATGAAAAGATGCTATCTCTTAGTTTTCTATTTATGATTTTAGCCTTTAGTGTCGCTATCTTTGCAGATACTGTTTATAGTTTTACTCTTATCTTCCTACTCTTTGGTATCGGTATCGATGGAATAAGTATCAGTAGTATGAACCTTGTTATAGAGATAGCCCCTGAAGAGAAACGTCCTATCTATACAGCACTACAAACAAATTTAACATCGATAAGCCTTTTCTTCCCTATTTTAGGAGGTATTTTATTAAAACAGTTTGATAGCTATGCACTTATCTACATTCTTACTATTTTCCTTTTAATTATTGGTATTTTTCTTAGCTTTAGATTGAAAGAAAAGAGTTAGAGATATTTAGATAAAATAAATAAAAATTTCAAGATAAAGAGAGTTTTACAATGAATATACCCACAGATTTACTAAAAAATAAAAAGATCCTTTTAGGTGTAACTGGTTCTATCGCTATCTATAAATCACTTGAACTAACTCGTCTTTTTATAAAAGCTGGTGCGGAAGTAAAAGTTATAATGACACAAAGTGCCAAAAAATTTATAACTCCCCTTACATTTGAAACATTAACATCTAATCAAGTTTTAGATGATGAAAATGAATCTTGGACAAACAATCACAATCATATAAAAGCTACTAAATGGGCTGATATTCTTGTAATTGCACCTGCAACAGCTAATACAATAGCTAAACTAGCGAATGCAATAGCTGATAATATTTTACTTCAATCAGCATTAGCCTACCCTCACAAAAAAATAGTAGCACCATCAGCAAACACAAATATGATTCAAAACCCTATAACAAAAGCAAATCTAAAGATGTTAGCTATTGCAAGTTATGAAATTTTAGATACTCAAACAAAAGAGTTAGCTTGTAAAACAACAGGTGATGGAGCTATGTCTGAACCTATCGATATATTTTTTGCGACAGCTAGAACTCTTCTAAGAGATGAGTTTTGGGCAGATAGAATGGTTATAGTTACAGGTGGTGGTACGATAGAGAAGATAGATGAAGTGCGTTATATATCAAACTTCTCTAGTGGAAAGATGGCATCTAGTTTAGCTACTGCTCTTTATTGTCGTGGTGCTGATGTAAACCTCATCGCAACAAAATTTGATTCTCCACTTCCAGTAGATATGCACACCATAGAGGTAGAAGATTCTTCCGAAATGTTAGAGTACTTAGGTGACTCTATACGTATTGCAAAAAAAGGCAAACTCTCATCTCCATCACTAGCACATAATGACAATATACGTCTTATTCAAAAAAAACCCTATCTCTTTATGGCAGCAGCTGTAAGTGACTATGTTCCAGAGTTTGTTCAAAGTGGAAAAATCAAAAAAGATATGTTAGGGGATAACTGGGAGCTAAAGCTGAAAAAAAATATCGATATATTAAGTAGTATCGATAAAACAGATATAGTAACTATCGGTTTTAAAGCTGAGATGGATGAGATAAATGCTATATCAAATGCTTCAAATATGTTAAAAACTAAAAATCTTGATGGGGTCTGCTTAAATATATTAAAAGATTCATCTAGTTTTGGAACAGAATCAAATGCTATCGAATTTATAACTAAAGAGACTATTCACTCTATTGAAAAAAATGATAAATTTACCCTCTCTTTTGATATTTTAAATTATGCAAAAAGTTTATAACTATGAATCAGATAAAACATATAGCAATAGTTATGGATGGGAATGGTCGTTGGGCTGAACTTCAAGGTAAAAAACGGGTAAAAGGTCACGAAGCTGGTGCAAAAGTTGTTAAAAATATCACTACCTACTGCTCCAACCATAAGGAGATAGAACGTTTAACTCTTTATGCTTTTTCAACAGAGAACTGGAAAAGACCTCGTTTAGAGGTTGAATTTTTAATGAAACTATTGGAAAAATATCTTAAAGATGAACTTCCTGTATATTTGGAAAATAATGTACGCTTTGAGCCGATAGGAGATATACGAGCATTTTCAAAATCATTACAAAAAACGATAAAAGATGTAGAGAGAAAAACAGCCCATTGTGATGGTCTCATACAATCCCTTGCACTTAATTATGGTTCTCAAAATGAGATAATAAGAGCGATAAACTCTCTAAAAAACTATAAAGAGGATATAACTGAAACTATGCTCAGTAATGCTCTTGATTGTAAAGATGATGTTGATCTTTTTATTAGAACAGGTGGAGATCATAGACTCTCTAACTATCTTTTATGGCAATCTGCTTATGCGGAACTCTTCTTTATAGATATGTTATGGCCAGATTTTACTTCTGCCGAACTAGAAAAGATTATAAAAAAATTTACAAAGATTGAACGTCGCTTTGGAGGTCTTAAATAATGGTACTTATTGTCGCTTTTATATTTGGTTTATTACTAGGCTCCTTTTTAAATGTTGTTATATTAAGGATTCCTAAAGAGGAGAGTGTCGTATTTGGAGTATCTCACTGTACCTCTTGTTATACAAATTTAAAGCCTTGGCACAATATACCTCTTTTTTCATGGCTATTTTTACGTGGAAAATGCTCCTATTGTAAAACCCCTATATCGGTTCAATATCCTATTATTGAGTTACTTTCTGGATTGATTTTTCTAACACTTGCCTCTAAATATGGGATAAATTTTCCAATATTTATGATAGGTCTTAGTTTTTTGATGCTTTTAGCTCTCTCTATGATAGATTTCAGATATAAGATGGTTCCAGATAGCTTAAATCTTTTAGCTATTGTGTTTGCTACTCTTGGTGCTTGGAATGTAGATGGGTTTTTTCTTAACCTTCAAAATGCTCTTCTATTTGCTGGTGGATTTACTCTTCTTAGATTTGCTCTTTCCTATTATCTCACATCATCAGCACAAAGATATGCTAAAAAAACACGTACAGCTTGGACAAAAAACTATCATACCTATCCATTTATAGAGGCTATGGGTGAAGGAGATATTATGGTTGCAGCAACTATGGGAGCTTTACTTGGTATTCCTTTGACATTAGTTGCTATTTTTCTCTCTGCTATACTTGCTCTTCCTGTATTACTTGCTCTGCAAAATAGATCTGAGGAGGAGAAGAAACTCCCTTTTGTACCTTTTTTAGCGATGGCTACTTTTATTGTATTTATCTTTGATTCTGCTATCATCTCCTATATTGAGCTGAACTATTAAAAATGAATAGACTTGAAAAATATATAATTAATAATCTCTCTTTACTATTTTTATCCATATTTTCAGCACTATTTGCTATCGCTTCTGTTATATTTTTAATTAAACTTGCGACATATACAGCTGTTATCCAGTTAACTATTTTAGAGATGGGTAAACTCTATCTTTTTGTTCTCCCTGAGATACTCTTTTACATTCTTCCTATCACCTTTTTTATATCAGCTGTTCTCTCCCTTTTTCAACTCTCAAATGATAATGAAGTAGTGGTACTTTTTGCATTAGGTATCCATCCAAAGTTTATTTTAAAAACTCTTTTTAAACCTGCTATGCTCTTAACAACCCTACTCTTCTTTAACTATTTGGTTCTTTTTCCCCATACAAAGATACTCTCAAAAAACTTTATCTCCTATAAAAAGAGTGAAGCGAAATTTAACCTTTCTGCATCAGAGTTTGGACATAAATTTGGGGATTGGTTACTCTATCTTGGAGCTAAAAATTTAGATGGAAGTTATGGGAATGTATTTCTATTTAATAAAACTCAGCAAGAGGAGATACTTATAGGTGCTAAAAATGCTCAAGTTATCAATGAAAATGGGCTTCTTCGTTTAAAACTAACAACTGGAGAGGGATATAGTTACTCTAAAGAGAGTTTTTCTCAAATAAATTTTGAAGTTATGTTTATCAACGATACAATGACAACAAATCTTACTACATATAGAAATCCTTTAGAGTATTGGTTCTCTAATGAAAAAAAGAGAAAAAAGAGAGCGATGCTTATCACAAACACGCTACTAAGTCTTTTTCCTATCCTCTCTCTCTTTTTGATAGCAAGTATAGGAATAGTCCATATACGCCATCAAAAAGCTATGGTTTATATCTATCTATTTTTAACTATCGCTATCTTTTATGGTCTTACTTTAGGTTTGCAAAAAATATTTGTTTACAACACCATTCCCATAATCACTTTGAGTTGGTTAATCATAAGCTATATCATATATAGAAAAACAATAGTATCGAGGTTTTAGATGAGAACTGCTATCACTCTCGCCTATAATGGAACATCTTTTTTAGGTTCACAGATACAAAAAGAGACTCAAAATACTATATTTGGACAGTTTGAAAAAGTGTTGTCTCAACTTGGCATAAACTTTAGAGTTGTAGCATCGGGACGAACCGATAAGGGTGTTCATGCGACAGGTCAAGTGTGTCATATCGACCTACCCCCATTTTGGAGTGATTTAAAAAAATTAAAAAGAGTTCTCAACGGTATGCTTCCACGTACTATACAAGTAAAAGAGATACAAAGAGTATCTGATGATTTTCACGCAAGATATGGAGCTAAACGAAGAGTTTATAGATATATAATCAAAAAATCAGATTCCAATCCATTTGAAAAGGATTTTATAACTTTTAATAAAAATATCGATTTTGAAACTGTAAAACAAAATATTAAACTTTTTATTGGGGAACATAACTTTAAAAACTTTATGAA
>JAYEGK010000015.1:2171-6369 GCA_034716265.1 Campylobacterota bacterium | reverse complement strand
ATCTCTATCTTGTTTATAGTAATAATGTTCATATCAAAATACGCTAGTATCTGTTCACAAAAAGTTCTAATACTCTCTTTATCATCCATTTTACTTAAAATCGCAAATTTATCTGCCTCTAACTTATAGAGTTTCATATCACTGTCTATATTAACGCTTAAAGTTTTTGCTACTTCACCTAAAAGATTTTCTGTAAAACGACATCCATACTGTTTAGACATCAATGAGAGTTGTGTGATATCTAAAACGATAAGTGTTTTAAACACTAAAGAGTCTATATCTTCATTTAATTTTAAAAAATTATAGAGTCCACTCAAAGAGTCTCTATACAAGCTCTCTTTTATTATAAGAGTCTGCTCTTTAATCTTCTCTTCTAAATTAAGTTGATAATCCTTAAGCTCTTTTTCTCTATTTATAATATTTACTGTTTTATCAAGTAAATCAACAAATTGATTTATATCAATTGGCTTTAAAAGATACCCATCTATCCCAGATTTTATTGTCTCTTCATAATACTCCGTATCATCATGCGCTGAGAGTACAAGGATTGGAGTTTTAGCTCCTAAATCTCTTATGTGAGCTATCATATCCAAACCACTCATTTTAGGCATATTAATATCTGTAATAACTAAATCAAAACTGCCATCTTTAAATGCATTTAATCCATCTTCACCATCTACGGATATATTAATATTGTTAAAGAACATATTTAAGATTTCTAAAGTAGATTCTCTAGCAAACGCATCATCCTCAACATATAAAAGTCTTAAATTCTGAGAACTCCTAGCAAGTTTTTCTATTTTTACAACATCCATAACTAATCCTTATTTGTAAATAATTCTATTTTAAAAACAGCCCCTTGGCTACCGTTTGATACACTTAATCTACCGTGACAATGATCTTCTATAATACTTTTTGACATATAAAGTCCTAATCCTGTTCCATTTTTTTCTAGTTTAGTTGAGAAGTATGGATCAAAAATTTTATCTATTATATCTTCAGGAACACCACCTGCATTATCACTAATCTCTAGTATGTGTGATGAATCATCTTCATAAGTAACTATTTTTATATAAGGGTCTATGATTTTATTCTCTAGTAGTATATCTTCAGCATTTTTTATTAGGTTCAATATAACTTGCTTCAACTCACTGCTATACATTTTAAAAATTGCACTGTTGTCTAAATCTTTTAATATTCTAATATTTTGACTTTTTACAGAATCTTCTACAATATTTAAGCATGAATTAATAACTTCACAAAATGAGCTGTTACTCATCTCCTTATCACTTTTAAAAAAATCTCTAAAATCATTGATAGTTTGACTCAAGTGTTGTGCATACTCTGAAATTTTTGAAGAGAGTCTCTTCACTGTCACATCATCACTTTTCCCTAAAGTTGCTTTTAACTCTAAAGAGGAACTTGTCGCACTTATAGCAGAGAGAGGTTGTCTCCACTGATGAGCTATCATGCTTAACATCTCTCCCATCTGCGCTAAACGCGACTGATCCATCAATCTTTTATCTTTTTGGCGGTTTTTCTCCAACTCCTCTTCCACCCTACTTTCAAGTGTTCTATTTAACTCATGTACTTTTTCAGACTCATCTTTTAACTCGCTACTTTTACGTTTTAACGCTATAAAAGCTTTCTCCTTCTCACGTTCACGTCTTCTATCCATTGAAGCAAACCATATAATGATAATAAACATAACTGTTGTAAAAATAATTACTATCTTAAAAGTATCATTAAAATGTTCTAGTCTCTTTTTAATTTTTTTATAACTATCCATTGAAAAATCTACAACCAATATAGCGTTTACTCTCTCCTCTATAACTATCGGAGCTAGAAAAGTCATTCTCAGAGATTCTATGCCTTCATGAGTAAAAAAAGCACTCTCTTTACTCTCATAAACTTCATTAAACTTCTCTATATTTATAGGTATATATGGTTCCAAAAACTCACTCTTATCTTCTATGTTTTTACTTCCATCTATTAAAAATCTATACTTATAATCTTCAGTTCTATCTAGTAGATAGAGATACTTATATCTCTGCGTTATAAAAAATTGAAATTGCTCTTCTAACCTTAGTAGTAGCTCTCTATCCTCATTTAACGTACTATAAATATCAGCATCTATATTTTTTAAAATACTTTCACTTAAATTTTTAGTAAAATTTTTAACATACTCTAGATTTTCATCATTATATGTTTTTACAATACTACTTTTTGTATTTTTAAACTCTACAAAAATATATATACTTACTGCAACTATTAAAACCGCTAAGATGTTAAAGATATAAGAAGCATTTATTTTCATTGTGCATACTTTTTTAAACTATCTGGTAAGTAGAGATTAAAGTGTTGGAGTAAATCATGATTAAACAAAATCTGAGGTCTCCCTTTTCGCCAATAAAATGCTCCAAAGCTATTTTCACTATTGTGATAACTCAGATAGCTTGTTGCAAAAAGTGGTTTATTTTTACATCTCTCATCAAGATTAATAAATCTCTTTCCCATCAACAAATCTGCTTCTTCACAATTTTGAGTAACGTTAAGTACATTACTATGTTTCAATATTTGCTCTGAATGTCTATCTGTATATATAAGTAATTTAGTTTTAGAAAAAATAGTAGGAAGTAATTTTTCATACAACTTTAGCTCATAATTACTGTTTCCAAAAAGTATATTAGTTACCAAAAGTATTAAAAGTATATTTTTCAAAATAGATACTCCATACTAAAAGTAATTTTTCTATCATACGGAGATATACTTAGAGACTCTTCTTGAGTAAATGTCTGAGGGTTAACTCTCACATAGAACATCTCGGTTGCTTTATGAAAAATGTTTTCTGCTTTTACAGAGAGTTTTAAATCTTCACTACTATTGTAGATTACACCTGCACTATAATCATAAAAATTTTTATTAGCAATATTGTTTTTGTCAAAAATTACTTCATTAAATATATCAAATTGTCTATATGTGTTTAGGCTTCTTAAAACACCTTTATAAACTTTATAACTATCAATACCATCAACAGGAAGGTTATCTACCTTTTGATAAGAGAATTCTGTGAAAAGTTTATCATACCTATTATAATTATATTCCCATCTCACAAGTGCAGATGATAGAGCAATATCACTCTTAGCACTATTGAGTTTTCCTTGACTTGATGCATCAGGAAGTAGATAGTTTTTTTCAATCATGTATCCAAAAATCAACTCATATCTACTAACACCATTTTTATATACGATATCTTCATATATAAAATTTGATTCTTGATTATCTAACTTTTTATCAACAATAAATGCACTATCTATGAGATAAGGTTCTAGCATCCTCTCTGAGTGTGCTGCAACAGTCTTAAAAATCCAGTTATTTTTTATATATGTCAAACCAGCTCTATACATAAATAAATTCTCTTTTTCACTATATTTAGCATCTTTACTATACACATGTTGATACTGCACACCTCCTGATAACAGAAGGTTTTCTTTGAGTGCATAAGAGTTTTGTAAAAAGAGTGATGTATTGTACTGCTTAGTGTTTTTTCGCTCTGGAAGAGGTCTGTTGTTTATCTTATATCTGTCATAATCATATCTTTTTTGTCTATGTTTAACCCCACTTACCAATGTGTTGTTTGAAACTCTATATGTATGTTTCAACTCTGCTGTCACTGTTGTTGCTCTCGCTAATACATCTGTTCTTTTAATTGGGTACATTCCATAGAATGGAAAAGCTGTTATTGGTTCTACATCATCTTCAAAATGTGACTGAGTTATTAAGTAATCATAAGTGGCTAAAAAAGAGAAATTCTCGATATTAGCATCATATCCGATATGCAAACTACCTAATTTACATCTAGCGTCTGTCGGGGTCATATCCATGCTTGTACCACCAAAAGCACCTGCTTCGGAGTAGAGTCCATCAATCATGATATTTTGATTTTGAGTAGAAAAAGTCGTAAAAAGATGTAAAACATCTTTATCTCGTGATAGCTCTGTATCATGCGATTTGTACTTTTCTCTGTTGAGTTTAATGAATGAAGCATAAGTAAAAAGTGACCACTTGTCATTTAACTCTGTTGCATGGTAACCATTTAACTCTAGAGCACCAAAACTACCTCCATTCACAGCTACTTTTGAGCCACAATCTTTTAAAACACTCTTAGAGTAGAGTTTAATAAGCATAAAAGTGGATT
>JAYEGK010000015.1:0-2161 GCA_034716265.1 Campylobacterota bacterium | reverse complement strand
TTCAGTTGAGTACTCATAAGTAGGAGACTGCGTGTATATCTCTATATGATCGACAAAACCTAAATCAATATTTCCGTGAGTAACTATCCCACTTCCAAACATTCCACCTGTTATCTCTTGATTATCTATAAAAACTCTCATAATCGAACTAGAAAACGGAATATCCGTTCCACTAGTTAAAGGGTCTGTCATTCCAAATTTATTTTCATTATAACCAAATGTTGCATTGGATTTTAAGATATCTTTTAGATATTTAGCTTGCATTCTATCTATATCATCTCTTGTATAGATTAGCGAGATACCACTATTTTCAAGCTTTGTCTGCTCTGAGAGATCTGTCTTATTCTCTATATCACTTAACAATAAATCTATCTCATCTGCATTTAAAAAAGCGTTCAACGCAAACACTATAAATAGTGCTTTTACTATATTTATAACCATATTATAATTCCCCTTTACTATTTACTGAAGTTTTTATCTGAAATACAGCACCATCACCACGATTAAAAGCTATAAGTTTTGAGTGGCAGTGATCTTCTATAATTATCTTACTCATATAAAGACCCAAACCAGTTCCATTTTTTTCTAATCTTGTAGAGAAATAGGGATCAAATATTTTTTCAATTATCTCTTGCGAAATTCCACCGCCATTGTCACTTACTTCTAATATTAAATTTTCATCTTCTCTAAAAGTAGATATTTTAACTAATGGTTTCTCCGTGCTATTACCCAAAAGTGCATCTTCTGCATTTTTAAGTAGATTCAGTACTACCTGTTTGAGCTCATTTGGATATGATTTAAATCTATCTTCTGACTTTAAATCAAGTATCACTTCTATATTTTTATTTTCCAAAGAGACTTGAACGATCTTTAAAACAGAGTTAACTATCTCAGTAAAGTTAGTTTCAACTTCCTCTTTTACTGGTTTAAAAAAGTTTCTAAAATCATTTATAGTCTCACTCAAATGTTGTGAGTAGAGAGATATTCTCTTCGCATGTTCATTTACAATATCGTTGTCAAGTTTATTGAGAGCAGCTTTTAGCTCCAAAGACGCGCTTGTAGAGCTTATTGCAGAGAGAGGTTGTCTCCATTGATGCGCTATCATACTCATCATCTCACCCATCTGCGCTAAACGCGACTGATTTAAAATCTGCTGATCTTTGATTCTGTTTTTCTTTACTTCATCATCTACCTTGACTGATAAAGAACTGTTTATCTCCTCTAACTCCAATGTAGTCTGTGAAATAAGATGTGAGAGTGCTTGTAGTGTTTTGCTCTTTTTGGAGTGATTATATTTTTCTATGCTATTAACGTTTTCTTTTACGTTTTTGCTTTCACTTAGTGTTAGAAGTGTCATTGTTTGGTTTAAAAGTTCGTTATTTAATGTTTTGCAGTTACTATAAAATTCGCCATAGGTAAAAAAACCACTTAGTGATGTTATATTGCTAAGTGCTTTTAACTCTATATCTATACTGTTTCCTAAGAGTGCTTTTCTAGCCATGCAGGAGTATATAAAAATAGACTCAACAGGATTTTTAAATACACTATTAAAAGATTTACTACTTGACTCTATAACGGCACTTATATTTCCATAACCAAAAGTAACTATATCCCCAAGTTTAAAATTTCCTACAAAGTTTAAAGAACCATCACTATTTTTCCCTAATACCGCACGTGGAATATTAAGCTTATCTCGTAAGATAATGAGAGGAAATTCTACACCAGCTTTTGGTAAATCATCAGCTACCGCAGAACCTAAATATTTAGCATATATATCAACAGCACATATGCCGTCTATCTCATAAACTCGATTCTCTTTTACCTTTGTAATAGTGAGTTTTTTTCCTATATTTTCCCATCCAAAATTTGCTTTTGTATGGACTTCTAAATCATCACTATAGAGAAGCGCTATAACGCAACCACCAGTTAAGATTCCATCTTCATTAAAGACTATAGTCTCTATAAACTCACCGTTATCACCAGCTAAACCACCAGCTACAACTAAATCTTTATCATAATCATGAAAAGCGTTTAAGTATAACTCACCGTTTGTATGCAAACCATCACAAAAACTAATAGCGACTTTTGCCTTTTTAGAAGAGTCGAAATTCCCTATCAGCGCTTCTGCCATCTCGTAACTATTCTCAACTCTCTCTTGGCT
>JAYEGK010000014.1:3842-6427 GCA_034716265.1 Campylobacterota bacterium | reverse complement strand
TATCTTTTAAATGTTCCTCTCTTTCTAAAATTTTCATATTTAATTTGATAGATGTTACAGGTGTGTTGAGATCATGTATCAGATCTTTAGCAAACTTATCTAAAGTGATGATACTCTCTTGAAGGGGTTTTAAAGCACTTTTTGCAAGAAGATAACTGATATATCCAAAAAGTAGAAGTAAAAAAAGTTGAATAGCGATAATCTTCGTTTTAAGAGAGGAGAGTTTTATGTTGTAACTCTGCTTTAGTTTACTGAGTTTTAGATAATTTTCATCATTTTCCATAGGAATAAGCTTTATAAATATATCCTCATCTATTCTAAAATTTCGTATATCGATATGTCTCTGCTTCTCATCAGAAAAATGGTAACTATAATCTGTACCAAAACTCTCTAAAGACTCCTGCATCTTAATGTGTCTTGCATACTCTATCATAGAGAACTCTTCCGCTTTTAGAAAATGCTCTTTCATCTGTTGAAAATAAAAAAATCCAACAGCTAAAATAAGGGTTGCAACACTCAAAAAATAGATAACAAAAAACTTTAAAAAAGCTCTCTTTTCATGATGAAGCAAGTCGGTACCCTATCCCTTTTATTGTAGTGATGGGAACTCCCACTTTTCTAAGTTTATTTATATGCACTCTCAATGCACCTTCACTCATCTCATTTCCATCACTTAACTTTTGAAATATATACTCTTTTTCTAAAGTTTTATCGATATTTTGAAAAAGTAGTTTTGTGATTTTAAGCTCATAGGGGGGTAAAGGGATAAAATCTGCACCTCGATATAACTCATTTTTTTCTATCACAAAACGAAAATCATCAACTTTAATCTCATCTGCATAGGTATGGTATGATTTTTTTAAAAGAGCATTTATTCTGATAAGAAGTTCATCAAAATCAAAAGGTTTTTTTATATAATCATCAGCACCAACATCAAAACCTTTTGCAAGAGAGGCTATATCACTTAAAGATGTTAAAAAGATAGTCGGTGTCATATCAGATGTATCTCGTAAACTTTGCAGAAGTTCAAATCCATTGAGACAGGGAACATTTACATCAAAAAGAAAGAGATCAAAACTGGCAATAAACGTTGCATCTAAAGCTTTTTCACCATCATCAACCTGAGTAACAACAAAACACTCACTCTCTAAAAGTTCCACTAATGTTTCGGATAATACTGCATCATCCTCTAATAAAAGTATTTTTGACATAACTAATAAGAGAGCTTAATATCTATACGTCGATTTGCTTTTCTACCATCTTCTGTACGATTTGTTTTAATAGGTTCCATCTCTCCCTTTCCTAATGCACTTAAACGCCCTGCATCGATACCCTCTATTATAAGAGCTTTCTTTATAGCTTCTGCTCTACTTTGTGATAATATTAAGTTTTTAGATGCTATACCAATGTTATCAGTATGCCCGATAATCTCTACATAAAACTTTTGATTCTCTTTTAAAAAAGTACTGAACTTTCGTATCTCTATAAAAGAGCTATACTCTATCTTATTTGAACCTGTTTCAAAGTTGATTGACAATCTTTGACGCAAACTTGTCTGTTTTGCACAACCATCCATATCAACTTCAACACCAAAGGCACTATTTAAACATCTATCTTTATAGTCATAAACGTTATCTTCATCTCTATCCTCAGGACAACCTCTTCTATTTACCGTTATTCCTATAGGTGTTCTAGCACACTCATCACGAAAATCAGCAACACCATCACTATCTCCATCTCTAGGAGGAGGGTTATTATAGCTTTCATATCTCTGCTGTGGAGGCTGATAGTTTTGATTTATTTGAGGTTGTGTATTGGCATAATCTCGAACATAGGAGCACCCCTGCGCATCTACATTTGAACCTCTAGGAGTGTTAAGACATCTATCTCTTTTGTCGATAACACCATCTTTATCACTATCTTTGTAGTGTATCTCCTCTCTTAAGTTTCTATATCTATTTGGCAAGACATAAAGTGTTATCATCACACGATTTGAGAGATCTTTTCCCTCCTGTGTAGAGTCACTAAATGCCAAATCATCACCACTCCGATAATCAACTACCGTAATATGACCATTTATACTATTTTTTATCATAATTTTTTGGATAATAGAAGCGTATTTTGTACTTTTAAGTTTAGAATCCTCTTTTGTCATACAGGATGTAAACATATCACAAACATATTTAGCATAGGTATCAGATTCCACTTTTACCTCATTTTCATCCTCTGTAATAGCATTTGTATGACCGATAATACTAATTCTTATCTCATTTGGAGAGTTTGTATATGTTTTAATCTTTTTGATGATTTTTCGTAAAACTCCAACAGAGTTTGCATCAACTCGATCACCCTCGAAACTGATCATATCAAAACGGATAATCTCTTTAAACTCTGTATCTAAAAAGAAATCTCTTTTTTGCTCTTCATCATATAAAGATGCTTCTAAAGATACATATATAAAAAATGTTAAGAGTAGTATTTTTATTAAATATTTCATTTTATAAATTTAACCCTATTTGGAGAAGATTACTTCAACTCTACGGTTTAGGTTTCTACCCGATTTTGTATTGTTATCTGCTATTGGG
>JAYEGK010000014.1:0-3832 GCA_034716265.1 Campylobacterota bacterium | reverse complement strand
GTTTCTATAACCTTTTCCATCTACTGTTAAACGATAGGAGAAAATATCTGACTTGATAAGTTCATTTTTAAATCTCTGTGCTCTTTGTTTAGAGATTTTAAGATTATAGTTATAATTACTCACAGCTGTTCGACTAGAGTAACCTACTATATGTGCCATAATATTAGGATTTTTTTTCAAAAATGTACTAAGTTCAAATATTTTCATCTCTACACTATGAGAAATAGCTCTATCTATCTTTTCAAAACCTTTAGAGAGAGTGATAACAACAGAGTTTGCACAGCCATCACTATCTGTAATATAATCGGTTGGTACATCAAAACAACCATCTGGAACATCTATATCTCCATTTCCCTTCTCTAAATCTCCTAGACCATACATATTGGCTGTACTGCTGATACTATTCTCCTCTATAAAGCTTCCAGCATAGATATCTGGACGACTGATACTATTCTCCTCTATAAAGCTACTTTTCTCTATCACTACCTTTTTTTTCACCTTTTTCTTGCTCTTTTTCTTTGGAGTTAGCTCTCTTTTTTTTGCTGTAAAAACTTTTTTCTTGCTAATCTTTTTCTTTGGTTTCACTTTTTTTACTTTTGGAACAACCACTCTATTATCTTTTTTATACTCAATAATCTCTTTCATCTCTGATGAAAACTTTGCTATTTTTTTACAACCATAGGGCATAATATTATTTTCTAAAATTGAGTTATCACATAGATCTCTATTATCCGATATGTTGTCGCTATCGACATCTAAGCGAACTAAGTCTGTATCTAATGTAGTATGTACTTCATTGTCTGTAAAAAGATTTACTCTTGATGCAAACTCTCTATCTCCTACTATTCTTGAAAAAAGAAGACCTGTTGCATTTAGGATGCGATATTTTGCGACTAAAGACGCATACTCTGCATCTATTACTGAAAACTCTGCATCTATCAGATCTTTTTGTACCAATAAAAGTTCTACTAAAGAGCGACTTCCCTGAGAAAATTCATCTTGATAAAGGTTAAAAGCTTCTTCACTAAAAATCTTATATTCACGTAGATCTTTTAGTTGCTCTTTTGACATATCATAGATATTCCAAGCGATATCTACATCCTCAATAATTTTACGTTTAAGCTCTCTACCTCTCTCTATCTCTTTATTGGTTAAACTAATATATTTTTGAGCCTTAGCACTATCTGCACCACCCTTAAAGATGTTATAGTTAAAAACAAGACGTGCTTGAAACCTATCATCAGGATAATCATATATATTCTCTTGGTTGGCGTCGTTATAGTTTTGAGTAATCTCCAGATCAAGTGTTGGGAAAAATCCCTTCTTATTTCTCTTTCTTAATGCTTGGAAACTTTTAGTCATATAGCGATTTACTAAAAGAGATGGGTTGTGATTTATCGCATATAGAGAGGCACTTTGTGAACTTTTTGGAATATTAATTCTATAATCTGGTTTACGCATAGCCGATAGATTAGGCATTCGTCCAACAACTCGTCTATATCGAAACTTTGCATCCCTTGCTTTTGTAAGTTGCATAACTAAATTTGATTTTGAAAGTGATAAAACAGACTCTATCTTTTTTATCTCAGAGAGTGTTATAAGACCAGATTCAAAGAGATCTTCTATCTTTTTATAGGTTATCTCATTTAACTGAACATTTTTAACAGCTACTTTTAATAGCTCATGAAAACGTAAAACATTAAGATAGCTTTTTACCATATTGAATGTAATCTCATTTGATTTTTCTATATATTGATATGCTGCAACTAAAATTCTTGCCTCTTCATAATCTATCATATTTGTTGTTGCAAAACCGTTAAAAATATTTTGAGTTAATGTTATTGAGGCTTGATAGTTGTTGTAACTATCATCTTTAGATATATTAAGGTCATCGATAAAACCTGAAGCGCTATTGATCCCAAAAGAGGCTTTTAAATCTATGCTAGGATAATACTCCGATTCTACGATATTTAAATTTTGTTGCACCGCTCTATAATTTCTAAGTTTCTCTTTGAGTGCAGGGTTTGTATTTATCGATTCTATAACAGCTTGTTTGATTGTCTCAGCAAAAAGATTGGAAAAAGAGGTAAAAAAAAGAGCTAAAATAAGAGTAAAAACCTTGATAAACACAGAACTATCCCTTGCTAAAATGATAAATTTTTGTATTATATCTGAAACTCAATAATATTTACACACTCACTAGCTATCTCTAACTCCTCATCTGTTTTTATAACCAATACTCTCAAATCTTTAAACATTTTACTACCCATCACCTGTGCTCTAACATACTCAGAGTTTTCCCCTATTCCCCCTGTAAACACAACTGCATCCACCTCTTCAAGAAGTGCCATATAGGAACCTATATACTTTTGAATACGTCGTATCATCATTTTCAAGGCAAGTTTTGATTTTTCATCATCACTCTCTAGGATACTCCGTACATCATTCTCAGAGCAGATACCTCTAAGTCCAGATCTTTTATTGAGTTCTCTATCCACCTCATCCACACTCATCCCCAACTCTCTTTGCATATACAAAACGATAGCGGGATCAATATCTCCACTTCGAGTTCCCATAATCAACCCCTCTAAAGGAGTAAATCCCATAGAGGTATCGATACTTTTTCCATTTTTTATAGCACAGACACTCGCACCATTTCCAAGATGTAAGGTTATGATATTTAATTTATCTCTCTCTTTTTGTAAAATTTCTGATGCTTCTTTAAAAACAAAGGAGTGAGAAGTTCCATGAAAACCGTAACGACGAATATTATGATTTTCATACATCTTATAATCAAGTGCATAAAGATAGGCCTCTTTTGGCATAGTGGAGTGAAATGCTGTATCAAAAACAGCTATCTGAGGAACTCCAACCGCTTTTTTAGATGTAACTAAAATAGCATCTAAATTTGCTGGATTATGAAGTGGTGCTAAAGAGCAAAGCTTCTCTATCTCATCAACAACACTCTCATCAATAAGTGTAGCCTTGTGAAACTTCTCTCCACCATGCACCACTCTATGCCCTATCGCATCCAATAAACTAAAATCGATATCTATACTCTCTAAAGCCTCATGATGATTTTTAAACCCTCCCTTTTCACCGATATGTTCAATCAGTTGAGAGTTTAAAACCTCTTTTGTTTTCATATCAAAAAGTTTAAACTTTAATGAGGAACTTCCTGAATTTATTACTGCTATTTTCATATTTTTTTCCTTCTATTACTCCCCAGCCTGAATAGCTGTAATAGCAACAGTATTTACAATATCTGCTACCAAACATCCACGACTTAGGTCATTTACTGGTTTATTTAACCCTTGTAAAATAGGACCTATTGCAACTGCATCACTTGAACGTTGTACCGCTTTATAGGTGTTATTTCCTGTATTTAAATCGGGAAAGATAAAGAGTGTTGCTTCTCCTGCTACTTTAGAGTTTGGTAGCTTTTTTTGTGCTACTTTTTTATTAACTGCTGCATCATATTGAATAGGACCCTCTACTAGGAGATTTTTCTCTTTATCTTTTATTATAGATGTCGCTTCTCTTACTTTATCCACATCTGCACCAGTTCCACTTCCTCCTGTTGAGTATGAAAGCATCGCTATTTTTGGTTCTATGTTAAAAGCAGTTGCTGTTTTTGCTGAAGAGATGGCAATTTGTGCTAACTCTTTTGCATCTGGGTCTTGATTGACTGCACAATCACCATAAACCAATACCTTTGATTCTAAACACATAAAAAAGACACTTGAAACTATCGATGTATCTGGTGTTGTTTTTATTATCTGAAGTGCTGGACGGATTGTGTCTCCTGTAGATCCTATCGCTCCACTTACCA
>JAYEGK010000013.1:0-6430 GCA_034716265.1 Campylobacterota bacterium | reverse complement strand
TACATAGTCACTCTCTAAAGGAAAGCTTTCATTACCATGATTATAAAGAGTATAAGTGATAAGCCCCTCTTCTAATGAACTGTTATAAGTAACACTATCTATTACAATAGAGAGGTCATAGCCATTAGTAACAGAAGGGTTTGTATCGTTGTTTTCTTCTGAAGCTATATTCTCAGAATTTACTTGATTTAAAGTATAACTAAATGGTTCACCATAAATAGGTACAGCATCTATAGTTACTAAACCTGTTTTTTCTTATTTATCTATATACTTTAGTACTTTGAATACTACCTGTCAATGAGTCTAACTCATATCTATGACAGCCATAGTTACCAGCATCATCTTTTGCCAATCTGACATAAACTGTTTTATTATCATTTGCAACCCAAGCATTGTTAAATCCAAATCTATAGTTATCACTAAATACATTTGTTGTTTGATTTAACAGTTCTTGTGTTAAAGTTGGATAAAAGATATAAATCTTAGTTGCTTCTAGATCTGAGGTATAAGCATACTTAGAACTAATCTCTATCCCATTATCATCATCTGATGTTGCATTTGGATCATAACTGCTATCTGAGATAACATTATATCCATTTACTATCGAACAAGCTTTCTCATCAAAAGTCGCATATTTCATATCAAAGTTACTACTAGAACCTTTTATACTATTTGTAACAAACTCCTCTCTATCATCAAGAGATGTAAAGATTATTCTATCTGCTATTTTAGTATCAGTATCATCAAATAGTTCAACAGCTAATCCATCTTCTTTTTCATCGATGATATCAATTCTAACCCATAAGTCACCATCTTCATTATAAATTTCTAAATTACCATCTACAATAGCATAATCAGCATAGCTTGTTTCATCATCTTTTGTCCAAGAGCGAATACCATTATCAAAAAATTCAACTTCTGAAAGATAGGGTTCTTCCTCTGAATTAAGAGGCATTGTTGCGAGATAGAGTTGATGTCCAACTAACATATCTTGAGTAAACTCTAAAGTGTCACTATATGGAGGTTCTACGGCTGGGTCATTATCTCCAAATGGATTATAAAAACTATCTTGATCCATATCTATATATGTAGGTATATCATCTTTATAAAGCTCATATTCTACTTCACCATTATCTCCAATATAGATTATATTCATATTGATTATTTGAGTTTTTATCTGAGTACCTGAAAGTTTAAGTTGTAAAAATGCACCCTCTTTGATATCTTCATTTAACTCAATAGTTTCAATAGTAGTTGGAGTAGATCCATCATCATCGTAATCTTTATAGATCATAGTGATAGTCATATCTGCATTACTAACTACACCATTAGTTAGATTTTTGCTAAATGTTTTTGTTTCTATATCGTAAGATAAAATATTTTCACCAATATCTTCACCATCTGTTTTAGTAATTTGAGGGAAGAAAACATCTCCTGAAGCTGTTAAATAATTGTGTTCATTAAACATAGTATATGGAGGGATTATACCCTCTTCGAACATATCTTCCACACTATCCATAGCTGGTAGCTGGGCATACTCTATACTTTTATCATAAAAAAATGGTCTTGCTAAATCATTCTCATCTGGAAATATTGGAAAAGTTGCTATTGGAGTTAGTGTTCCATCCGCTTTAACTAAAATCAGATCAAAATCACTATTGGATACAAATTGACCCTCTTCACTAGGAGTACCATCTTCTGTAAATCTTGATTGTGGATTATAAACATTAAAACCAGTTGCCTCATATTTGTCAGCACTATTTAATGTTAGGGATATATTTAAGTCTGTGCAAGTTTTCCATTCATAGTTATCTTTGTTAACAAAAATAGGTGCAATCATTAAAGTTTCATTTTCATCTAGGCGAATAGTCTCATCATTAAAATTGTTTAGTTTTAATGTTATATTTGCAGTTTCTATATCCTCTTCAAAATCGATAGTATCATTTTTGAATTTCATCTCAAAACCAAAATTATCATCTGATGTCGTTTCTATTCTTTCTAGTGTTGATCTAAATGTTTCTACCATGTTGTCAAAACTTCTTTCGACTAAAATGTTACTATTACCTGTAATAGTTTCCATTAATACTTTTAGTACACTATTTGGGTCTTCTGTTGTTCCTGTTTCATTAAAATCTAAAGACCATATTTGAGCAGTTTCAAAATCTGTTGTATCACTCTCTGTACCATCTAATACCCAACCAAACATATCTGTTAATGGCTGTTTAATAAATGTAATAGAATCACTTTGTGCACTCATAAAGAGATTGAGCATCGCTAATGATGCTAATGGCTTCATAGTAGATGTTGCTGTTATAGTAGTACCAGTTTTAAACTGTAAAATAGATGGATTCTCATCTGATACAGGAATACCGTTGGATAAACTAGCACCTATTTGATCAGTTACTAATTTCATTGAATCTGAACTCTCTCCAACTCTATCAAGTAAAGCAGTAGAGTCTTCATCCCCTTGAACAATAAAAGGTAGAGCCAATATATCGGCGATTAAACTATCTTTATCTGTATTTTCATCAAATGAATTGAAAATATCATCTGTTGATTCCCATAACAGTTGAGCAAAATTTTGTTTTAAAAACTCATCTTTAAACACATCAACAAGGTTTTCTACGGATGTTTGAACACTATCATTCATCGTAGTATCATAGATCCCAGTATCGCTAAAACTATCTAGATTAGCATCTTTACCTAGTGCTTCACTTATAGCTTTACCTAACATCTCCATAGTGGTAGTATGGTCTTTAGCAACAATAAACGCATCTATGACAGAAGCGGGGATAACAATATCGTTACCTTCGAGATACTCTCTATACCAATCTTCTGTACCATTTACTCTATTTAAGTCACTGTTAGGGTTGATAACTCTTATGGTAAAATCATCTCCAATAGATTCTATTGTTGTTTCATTATCTATTGAAGAAGAGTATTGTAGTTGATAGATTTTACCAGGGAGTTCCCCTTTTCTACTCTCCTCTATAGGAAGATAGACTATTATATTACCCTGTCCATCATGAACAGGAAGACCAATCTTTACAAAACTTTCAATAATACCATATTTAATCTCAGCAAGACCAGCATCCAAGCCTGTTCTTAAACTATCCTCTGTGATAGTCACACTATCGAGTTGCTCTTTTTTAGCGGAACTCTCAAGCATAGTAAATGTATTGGATGCTGATGAGTTTTGAAATTTTTCAACAATTAAATCTGCTTTTTCCTCTCTTGCTGAAACCTGTTCCTCTGTTGGAGTCTCTCCGAACTCCTCTGTTGTTTCAAATGAATCGATATCGATTTGAACTTTACCAGAGGCGATATCCTCTTTAAGTACAAGAGTAAAATGTTCCTTAATCATAGTTGCAATAGGATCAACAGTACCAACTTCAATACCATCAGATAGTTTTGTAGCAGATAGTTCTATAGTTTTATCACCATCTTCAATAAGAGTTCTTACTAGATATTGATTATTGTTTTGAGATAGATTCTCATCTAGAAAATCTTCATCATCGATACTAAATGCACAGTTTGTTTGGTTTACCTCTATCGCTTCTTTTAATAAAGGTGTCTCATATTCAGTATCATCGATAGCATAGAGTTGAATAGTTGCACTTGTACCACAATAAAGCCCTTGAAAAGTATTAGCTCTAGCGATACTTTTAGCAGGGGCATTGTTTGTAGTATTTGTGTTTAAATCAACACTACCTTTTAAAACCTCTTGAGCAGTTGGAGTTATAAGTTCTGTATCATTGTTTTCAATATTACTAATAGTATCCTTTCTATTGTATCTTGTTAAAGATTAAGAGTTTATAACCTCTAAGAAATCCTCTCCAAAAGAGTCATATTTCTTCAATCCAATCCCATTAATCTCTAACATACCTCTCTTATCAAAAGGTTTTTCTTGAGCAAGGTGTTTGAGTGTTTTATCTCCAAAGATAATGTAGGGAGGAACACCTCTATCTTGTGCAAGTTCATAACGTTTTTGACGAAGCAGTTCAAAGAGTTCTTCATCATAATCAAACTGATTATTCTGTTTTACCTTTTTCTCTTGAGTAGATTTCAGTTGCAGTCGTGAAGATTTAATATCTACTGTTTTTTGACTTTTTAAAACTAAAATAGCATCATCTGTTAGTTTTAAAGCACTAAACTCACCAATAGTTATTATCTTCATCTCTGTTAAACGTTCTATGACTACAAACCACTCTTTTTTTGTGAAGTGATTTCCTATGTTATACATAGAGAGTTTATCTGCACCATTGGCTAAAAGTTTTTGCTCACTTGAACCACGTAAAATATCTATGATATAAGTTTTTCCAAAGTTTTGAGCAGTTTTATAGATAGCACTCAAAATCATCTGAGCCTCTTTAGTAATATCTTGACGAATATCATCACTAGAGCGACAGTTATCACATCTATCTTTGCATTCATCTAAAACATCTTCAAAATACTCTGCTAACTGTTTATGAAAACATATCTCACTTGTTGCATATTTGTAGATGCCATCTATCTTTGCATGAAGATGTTGTGCGTAGTTTTGGTCAGGAATATCTTTTAAAAAGTTTTTCTGCATAATCATATCTTGAGAGTTAAAAAGTAGTAACACCTCACTATCCTCTCCATCACGTCCAGCACGTCCTATCTCTTGATAATAGTTTTCTTGTGTTTTAGGAAGCGACATATGTACTACAAAACGTATATCTGATTTATCTATTCCCATTCCAAATGCGATAGTTGCTACCATAATATCGACATTGTCGTTGACAAAGATTTTAAAGTTGTTTTCTCGTATATGTTGAGGAAGTCCTGCATGATAGGCTAAAGATTTGTAGCCGTTCATATTTAATTGAGTGCTTAAATCTTCCGCTTTTTTTCTTGAACTTACATAGATGATACCACTCTCATCTTTATGACGAGCTAAAAAAGTTTTGAGTTGAGATTGTCCATTTGTTAAACGTCTCTCTGCTGAGATATAGATATTTTTACGAAATATCTTCCCTTTTAGTAAAAGAGGATTTTCTAATTTTAACTCTCTTACTATATCTTGTGTTACATTATCTGTTGAGGTTGCTGTAAAGGCACAGATAGTTGTATCTGGAAAATTCTCTTTTAAGTTCCCTAAAGAGCGATAATCATCACGAAACTCATGCCCCCACTGAGATATACAGTGAGCCTCATCTATAACAAAAAAGTTTATGTTTAAACTACGAAGAAGATTTAAACTCCATTCTGTATTGAGCTTTTCAGGGGAGAGATAGAGAAACTTTAACTCTCCCATACGAAGAGCATAAACAATATCTTCTATATCCTCATAACTTTGTGCAGAACTTATCATCTCTGCTCTAATATTTTGAGCTTGAAGTGAAGCTACTTGGTCTTGCATAAGAGCGATAAGAGGAGAGATAACGATACTCACACCCTCTTTAAGAAGTGTAGGAAGTTGATAAACAAGTGATTTCCCACCACCAGTTGGAAGAATCATCATCAAATCACGATTTTCTAAAATAGCATCAACTCCCTCCTCTTGAAGTTCTCTAAAGTTGTTATGTCCGAAGGTGTCTTTTAATATCTGCTCTTTTATATCTGAATCGATTTTATCTCCTTATACTGTTTTATAAATTGATTATACAATAGCGAGTTTAATAGCTAAGTCAATATTATTGATGTATAATCGGAAAATTTTAGTTTTAAGAGGATTATATATTGAATTCAAGTAGTAAATTTACAATTTTAAATATAGGAACTAATTCAAATAATGGACTTAAAGAGATTTGTGAGACCCTTAATATACTAGAGATTTATGCAGATAATGCTGAGAATGCGTTAGAAACTCTTATGGATACAAAAGTAAATTTAATAGCTATCGATAAGAGTTGTAACTATTTTGCTATGATAAAGTTATTAGAGATGATAAGTTCTGATGTAGAAAATAAGGGAACTCCTATTATCATTATCGCTGATGATAGTTATGATGAATCGTTCTCTAAAGATTTGGCAGAGTTTAATATCTTAGCGATATATACCTATACAAATTGGCAAAACCAAGTTACAAATTTATTGAGTTTTATTAAAGCACAGACACAAAACTCTCTTGCATTAAGATGTGAACTAAATGAGAGTGAAGTGAGAAATATAGTTGATCCTTTAACAGGTGCATTAAATAGATATGGTGCAGAGGATAGTTATATTAATTTAACATCGAGATATGCTGCATATAATGAAACTTTTTCACTTATTATGATGGATATTGATCATTTTAAACGGGTAAATGACTCTCATGGTCATGATGTTGGAGATGAAGTTTTGATAGAACTCTCAGCACTTATTCAACACTCTATAAGATCTAATGATAAACTTATTAGATTTGGTGGCGAGGAGTTTTTTATACTTCTTTCAAATGCAGATATAGATATTGCAGTTGAGATAG
>JAYEGK010000012.1:0-6498 GCA_034716265.1 Campylobacterota bacterium | reverse complement strand
AAAACTCTCTTTTTCACTATCATAGTAAGATGAATACCCTAACTCCTCAAAAAAATGAGGGTTTTGCACCTCAATAAGAAGATGAAAAAGATCTCGTGTTGGTTGGTTTAAACCATAGTTATAAAGAGAGTAGAAAGCTATATAGTTATAGATGGTAGGAATTATCTGATTGTAACGATTATTTTTATACCATCTTATCTTTAAAAGAGACTCACTGATAAAATTTACTATATCATCGTGCGATGTTTTTTCGATAGGGTTAAATGTATATTTTGCATTATAAAAGTTTTGAGAATACTCTTCATACTCCATCTCTTTGAGCTGATTTACATAACGTTTAAGCTCCTCATTTTTAAACTCTAAAGTGCCACTCTCCTCACTAAAGTACGCTAGAATTTTTTTATTCATCTTTTGATAGATATTAAATCGAGGAACAAGAAGATAATCGATTTTAAAAAGTAGATTGAGATAGATAAAAGCCTGCATATTGCTATTATCATTTGATGGCAATGTTAAAACCTTTGCATCAGCATCCTCAATCCATAGTTTCATATAGTTAAATTTTATCTTTAACTCACTATCATCTATCTTTTGAATATGCTCAATATCCTCAAGTTCAATATCTTGAAACTCACTTTTAATATGCTCTTTATCAAAATCAGCATTTAATGCTAATTCACGAATAGGAAAAAAAATCTTATGGGGACTCATCGTAATATTATCATGAAAAATTTTCAATTTTATATAGTTGTTATCACTAAAATATCTTCCATAAGTAAGTTGGTAATTTCTCTCTAAGATATACCTTTTGAGTGCTACATTTGCATCTTTAGCTTTTACTAAAATAACCTCGGCATAAAAGTTTTCTTTTGTTATTGTTCCAACTATTTTAGCTGTTCCTTGATAAAGTTCAAACTTTATTGTTTTTTCATCTCTATCTATCACTAAGTTATTATTTTGAAGATCTGCTCTAAAGTTTTGTAAAGATTCAAGAAAAAATTGATAAGCATCAAGAGTTTTTTTCTTTTCAAATGCTTCATAAGAGCTGTTAAAAAGTTCCTCTTCATCGGGTGATATATCAGCATTTATCGCTTTTCCAAAATGGTGATAAAGCTCTGTTTTATGTTTGAAAAAATTTAACCAATTCATTGTTATCTACTTTAATTTTATTTAAATATTAAGATTATATTGGTTGCAATTATATTTAATGATGACTTATAAAATCTAATAGAAATTATTAGATTTTATATTTTTAAAGAAGGAGGATAGGAAAAAATTTAATCTTGTTGATGTCTCATATAAGAGGGTAAATCAAGGTAATCACTATCTAAGTTACCTCCAACAACAAGACGTTCAGAGTGAACAACTGTAGGTTTTAAAACAACTTTATTATTCTGTTGTTTGTCATCATTTTGAACAGCTTTAACTTTAGCTTTATCTACAAGAGGTGTTTCAGCAACAAAATCTTTATTATTTGTTAACTCTTTTTCAAATCCAGTAGCAACTAATGTTATTTTTATATAATCCTCTGGCATATTAGCATCAGTTGATGTACCCCAGATAACATCAGCATCTTCATGCGCACTATCATCTATAACATCCATAGCCTCAGAAAGTTCTATCATAGAAAAATCTGGATGCATTTTAAAATGCACAAGAATTCCCATAGCACCATTTATTGAAATATTATCTAATAATGGTGATTCAATAGCTGCTTTAATAGCTTCATATGCTGATTTTTCACCTTGACTCTCACCCATACCCATAAGTGCCATACCTCTATGACTCATTACAGTTTTCAAATCGGCAAAGTCAAGGTTTATATCATTTTCTCCACTTGAAAGAATAACACCTGAAGTTCCACTCACCGCTTCAGCTAAAATACTATCAACAATTTTAAAACTGTCCTTAATACCCAGTTTTTTATCTATAGTAGAGATCAGTTTATCATTTGGAATAACAACAATAGAATCACTTTCATTTTTAAGTTCTTCTAATCCAGCATCTGCTAACTTAGCTCTTTTTCTACCCTCAAATTTAAAAGGTTTTGTAACAACAGAGATAGTTAAAGCACTCACTTCTTTAGCAATTCTTGCTACAACAGGTGCTGCACCTGTCCCTGTTCCACCACCAAGTCCAACAGAGATAAATACGATATCTGCTCCATCTAATGCTTCTCTAATCTCTATCGCATTCTCTTCAGCAGAATCTCTTCCAACATCTGGTTTCATCCCTGCACCAAGACCTTTTGTTAGTTTAGCTCCTATCTGAATTTTTGATGCTGCTGAGTTTTCATCTAAAGCTTGTGCATCTGTATTAATAAGCATCATCTCAATACCATTAACACCCTCTTTAAGCATATGGCCTATCATATTACCACCGCCTCCACCAACACCAACTGCTATTATTCTAGCACCTATCCTATTACTTGCTTCTTCTACTGTAAATGGTTCCATTCTTCTCTCCTTTAAAATAACTGGGTAGCCCAAGTCATAAATCTACCATACAAATTTGTTTTTTCAGGGTTATTTGCACCTAAACCACCCTTTGTACCTTCTTCCTCTTCTCTACCATCACTATCTTCGGTATTTCCTGCTGGTTGTATAACTGGTGGGTTTCTGTCTGTTAGTGGTTGAGGAACATCTAATTTACCAACAGTTGTACTCTTTTTTGGTATCTCATTTGGATGTCTCACTTTTCGATTTACATCGATCTCATATTTAGTATATGATGAAGCCATATACATAAGAAGCCCTATCGCACTTGCATATTCTGGTTCTTTTAAATTTTTGAAGATACCATCCATATCTTTTGGACGTGCTAAACGAACAGACTGAGAATCAAATGTAGCCATCGCTAAATCCCGTATCCCTTCCATTCTTGAAAAACCACCTGTAAGCACAATCCCTGCACCTATCTGATTTTTTAATCCACTCTGCTTAATAAACTCAGCTAAAATCATCAAAGTCTCTTCCACTCTAGCAAAAGCAACTGTGTTTACTATCTCTAAAGAGACCTCTTTTGTTTTTTCAACATCACCAATCTCTGGAATCTCCATCAATCCACTTCCTGGTTCTATTAAAGAGCAGTGATTTAATTTAATATTTTCAGCAATAGTGATAGGTGTATGCAATGCTTTTGAAAGATCATTCGTTATATGATTTGAACCGACACCTAAAAAATCGTTATATTTAATAGAGTTTCCTGCATGAATAATAATATTACTCGTATTTGCACCCATATCGATAAGTACAACACCTAACTCTTTTTCATCATGGTTTAATGTTGATATAGAGGAAGCATATCCATTTAAAACAATATTATCAACCTCAATTCCAGCTTTATTTACCGCCTTTTTAAGGTTATGTATATTTGATTTTTGCGTTGTAATAATATGTGTTTTTACTTCCAACCTAGAAGCATTCATACCTAAAGGATCTTCAATAAAATCCTGTTCATCCACTCTAAAATTATATGGTAATGCATGTAAAACTTCAAAGTCTGCAGGTATATTTGCATTATAGAGTGATGTTTGCATCACTCTATCTATCTCTGAGAAGCTTATCTCTTTAGATTGAATATTTACGATACCACTTGAGTTTAGACTCTTCGCATATGACCCTGAGATAGAGACAACGGCATTTCTTATCTCTGTACCAGATATTCTTTGAGCATCTTCAACAGCTAGTTTAATAGATTTTGATGCCAACTCAATATTTGTAATATTACCTCTTTTTAAACCAAAAGCTTTTACTGTACCTGTACCTGTAATATTGATTTTATCATTATCATCTATTTCAGCCATAATAGCGCATACTTTTGTAGAACCAATATCAATAGCTAAGATCGATCTAATCAACTTATAATCCTTCCACTAAAATTTCAGTGTTATACTTACTATCAAGGTTTTTAATTAAAGCATCATTGAAAATATTAGTTTTAAGATTTTCGATAGAGCTATTATCCATTTTTTCTACTGTTGAGAGTAACTTCTGTTCTACTATTTTATAAAGTACCACTTTACCACTATTTAAAACAATAAAAGATTCCTTTTTCTGTGTAGTAAATAACTTTTCCAAAAACTCTCTAGAATCTTCAGAGTTTAATTTATCTAATTTATCACTATCAGTTACCGTTATAAAATCGCTATCAACACCTTTAAATGTTTTATATGAGCTATTTGCTAAAGCAAGTAGTTTCTCTTTTTTCATCTCTGCTAGATAGAGAGGAAAAACTTCATCTTTTGCATCTTTAAAATCTTTAACTTTTGATGGTACTGTTTTTACTAACTTAATCGTATAATATTTTTTATCCATAGTTACAGGTTTCATATAGGGTGTTGTAACTGAGATTTTTGAGATTTTTTCTAAGATCTCACTGTTAAATATATTATTTGTAGTAGATATATCTGCACTATTAAGTGTGATATTGGCATCTAATCTATTTTTCTTATAGGAGATATAGTTTCTTAATGCCATATCTTTTGTAGCTTTCTCATTTAACTCTTCGATTACACGCTCTCTTGCTTTTTCCAATGGAAGAATTTTTCCATCTAAAGTTTTAAAATGTGTTTTATTGTCTTTATAATAGGAGCTAATTTTTGCATCTGTATATGTTAAGTTTATATCTTCTTGCTCTATATATTGGATTTGATACACTACATCTGTCATATAGTCCTGTTTTTTCGTTTCCCAAAAACTTTTGATAGCTGTATCTGAACTGTCGACAGTAATCTCTTTATCTGTTAAAACTTTATAATTTATTTTATCCGAAATTTTCATAACAGTTTCTAAAATATTTATCTCATTTTTTGTTACCTCAACTGGCATCAATTCTAAAATCTTTGTTATCAAAAGTTGCTTCTTTAAATCAGCTTCATATTCAGCCATAGTTAAATTATTTCTTGAGAGAACCTGCTTATATATCTCTTTGTTGAAAACACCATCTTCAAAAAAATACTCTTGCTTTGTTAATCTCTCTAAAATCTCAACATTATTCACACTCATATCATAAGATTTCACTAGATTTAGTAGTAATGCTTGATCTGTCAACTGTTTTAAAGCTTGACGCTGTAAACCAAAAGCTTTTGCTTTCTCTTCATCAAAATTACCTTGAAACATCTCATTATATTGAGCATATAAGCGAGAATAACTTTTTTGTAGTTCCCCACGTGTAAGTTCTATCTCTCCAACTTGAGCTACTGAACCAGCTTTATTATTATAATTATATTGACCCCATCCAACAAATCCAGCTCCAACAAACGCTATTGTTGAGATCCAAATCGTAATAATAAGATATTTTTTATGTTTTTGCATCCATGTAATCATAAGAATATAGCCTTGGGTAAAATATTTACGTAATTCTATGTAATTGTTTATTAAAACCTCATAAATTTAGTTATTTTTACAACTCTCCATTTATAAAACTGTTAACTAGGCTCTGTTATAATCTTTATTAAATCAAATTAAACAAGGCGAATAAATAATGATTGAAAAAGTTGAATCGATAAAAAGAGAGATAGCTAAAGTTGTAGTGGGTCAAGAGAAGATGATTGATGGTCTTTTAATCGCACTATTTTGTGAAGGACATGTCCTAATAGAGGGTGTTCCTGGTCTTGCTAAAACAACAACAGTTAATGCTCTTTCAAAATCATTAGGGCTTAACTTTAAACGAGCTCAATTTACTCCAGATCTATTACCAGCAGATATTTTAGGTGCTGAAATTTATGACCCTCAAAACAATAGTTTTAAAATTAAAAAAGGTCCTATTTTTACAAACTTACTTCTTGCCGATGAGATCAATCGTGCTCCAGCAAAAGTTCAATCTGCACTCTTAGAGGTTATGCAGGAAAAACAGGTAACATTGGGTGACACAACATTTAAGATAGAGCCTCCCTTTTTCGTTATGGCTACTCAAAATCCAGTAGAACAAGAGGGTGTTTATCAGCTACCAGAAGCACAATTAGATAGATTTATGTTAAAACTAATCGTAGGCTACAACACTAAAAAAGAGGAACTTGAGATAGCAAAGCGTATATCAAGTGGAAATTTTGAAACAATAGAAGCGATTATAGGTTCTGATGATCTATTAAAAATTAAAGAGGCTATCAAAAGTATTCATATAGATACAGAGATTGAGGAGTATATGATAGAGTTGATAAATGCTAGTAGAAATCCTCACGAATATGGTCTTGATTCTCTAAGTGATAAGATTCAATTTGGAGCTTCTCCTCGTGTAAGTATCGATATGTTTAAAGCGGTAAAAGCGATGGCATTTATGAGAGGAAAAGATTTTGTTACTCCTGTTGATGTTGCTCTTATTATCAAAGATATAATGCGTCATCGTATAGTTTTAAGTTATGAAGCGGAAGCTGATGGAATAACTACTGATGAGATTATTCAACAGATACTTGAAGCTGTGACAATACCTTAATATTGTTTAAGTATAATCACTAAAAAATTTTAACAAGGTAAAATACAAAAATATGATAAATTATAA
>JAYEGK010000011.1:0-6521 GCA_034716265.1 Campylobacterota bacterium | reverse complement strand
TACCTTTTGACATACTGATATACCATAAACAGATACCTACCTATATTTTTAAATCTTTAATATTCTATTTTTAATTATAGAAACAGATAATAACTAAACTAAGTCAAATAGTAGATAAAAGAACTTTTTAACGACATATACTATCAAATTAATATGGTATAATTTTTTTAAAAAGGAGACTCTAAATATGATAAAAGAGTTAGCACAAGAGTTAGTAGATCTGATATTTGATTGGGGGTATTTAGGTATCTTTATTATGATGGCGATAGAGAGTTCTTTTATCCCTTTTCCTAGTGAGATAGTTCTTATCCCTGCTGGTTATTTAGCATCTCAAGGAGATATGAATATTGGTATGATTATGGGAGCTGCACTTGGTGGTTCTCTTGTTGGTGCACTTATAAACTACTACCTAGCACTTTTTCTTGGCATAAAAATACTAAAAAAATATGGTAAATATTTCTTTATAAAAGAGCAAACTTTACAAAAGATGGAAGATTATTTTGAAAAGCATGGTGCTATCTCTACATTCATAGGAAGACTTATTCCAGGGATTAGACAGCTTATCTCTATCCCTGCTGGACTCTCTCGTATGAATCTTATTATCTTTACAACCTACACAGCCCTAGGTGCTGGAATATGGGCTTTTATACTTACAATGCTCGGCTATTTTATAGGTGAAAATCAAGAGCTTATAGATATTTATCTTAAACAGATTACAGTTTCTATATTATTTATATTACTTTTACTTGCTTCGTGGTATATTTATTTTCAACGAAAAAAAATATAAAAAGGTAAACTTATGCAAAAGATGAACTATATGTTTGAAACAGGTTTTTTAGGAACGAGAGCACCATTTTTTATGGACTTTGTGACTCTCATAGTCGCTCTTTTACCATTTTTAGTAGCAGGTGCTATCTATCTTGCTAGAATAAAAAAATATAGAGTACACTCCTATGCCCAGATATTGATATTTGCTATCTCTGTTATAGTTTTGATATATTTTGAGATAGGTGTACGAGTAGGTGGTGGATTTAATGCCTTTATGGATGGGAGCTCTATTTCCTATAACTATGCTTTTTTTGTACTAATTTTACATATTTTAATAGCTGTTACAACATTGATACTCTGGTTTATCACACTTATTAGAGTAAAAAAGTTTCTTCCATCTGGAGGGCATAAACTCTTAGGAAAAATTACATTTGTTGGTATAACATTTACTTCACTCAGTGGTATTTGGGTATATTTTCTACTCTTTGTACACTAAAAAATAAAAAGGAAATATATGATAAATTTAGATGAAAAAGCACCAGAGTTTTGTTTGCCAAATCAAGATGATATAGAGATATGTTTAAGAGATTTAAAGGGAAAATGGCTAGTTCTCTACTTCTACCCAAGAGATAACACTCCAGGCTGTACAACAGAAGCTTGTGAATTTACAGAAGCTACACCTGACTTTTCAGAACTTGATGCGATTATAATAGGTGTAAGTGCAGATAGTACAAAAAAACATCGTAACTTTATAGAGAAAAAAGATTTGGGTATCACACTTTTAAGTGATGAAGATACATTAATGATGCAGGAGTATGGTGTTTGGCAGTTAAAGAAAAACTATGGCAAAGAGTATATGGGTATCGTTCGTACAACATTTATTATCAACCCTGATGGAGTTGTCAAAGCTCTATTTGAAAAAGTACGAGTTAAAGAACATGTTGCGAAAGTTCAACTGGAACTAGAGAGATTACAAAAGAGCTAAAAAATAGTAATATCAAAATATCTAATTTTTATATTAAGTTAATATTATGATAAAAAAGATACAATCCTCTGAAATATTACAATAAAAGGTATACTATAATGAAAAAAATTCTAGCAACAACAGCTTTAGTAACTACTCTTCTACTACCTACAATAGCAAGTGCAGATAAAGCAGATGGACTCAATGTTCTAGTAAACTCTGAAAATCCTCAAACACAAGCGATGGCTATGGTTCTCTCTTTAATGAGTATCAAAAAACATAAAAAAGAGGTAAATATCGTTTTATGTGGTCCTGCTGGTGATTTAGCAGATAAAAACATTCAAGGTGTTAAAATTAAACGTCCCAATGGTCAAGCACCATCAGCAAAAGACCATCTTAAAATTTTAATAAAAAAGGGTGCAAGAGTTGAAGTTTGTCCTCTTTATCTTCCAAACTCTGGAAAAACTAAATCTATCCTTTTAGATGGTGTTAGTGTTGCTAAACCACCTGTTGTAGCAGGACGACTTTTAAATAAAAACTTTCAAAATATAACTTTTTAATAGTTATCAATCTTGATAGTTGAGTATCTTCTCTATTTTATAACAACTCTTATTCTCTCAACAATCTTTGCAATAGCAGGACTCGGTTCTGCTATTGCACTTGTACCTACACTTAATATTGTCGGATTATCTTTTGATATGGCTCGAGTAAGTGGTCTTTTTGTAAACTCTATCACTACAATAACAACATCCATTTTAAATCTTAAAAAACAGCTTTTTGATATAGATTTTGTTGCTCCATTAGCTCTTAGTTCTCTTCTATTTGCCTTTGTCGGAGCAAAAATTTCACTGATGATTGATGTTTCTATACTCAAGATAGTTTTTGGGATTACTCTTATAGTTATCGCCTCTATGATTCTTTTTTTTAAACAACCCAAAGAGCATAAACTATTAGGTTCTAAAATAGTACTTGTTGTTACTGGAGCTATTGGTGGTCTTTTTTCTGGATTTTTAGGGATAGGTGGTGGTTCTATCATCTCCCCAATTTTACTGATGTTTGGTTACGATATGAAAAAGATCGCTATCGGTATCTCTTTTGTTATTCCATTCTCCTCTATCGTTGCCTTTGGAAGTTATGCTACTGCCATAGAGTTAGACTATCTACTTTTAGCTGTTGTTGGGGTAAGTGCTTATCTTGGAGGGATGATAGGAAACTATATTTTACACTTTAAAGTATCCTCAAAAACGATAAAAAAGATACTTGCTTTTGTTTTATATATTGTCGCTTTTAAGATGTTGTTAGGTTAGGAGAAAACTCCTAACCTACATAACACCCGATTCAAACTGTTCACGCATTCTCTGTTTTTCTGCTTCTCTTTTTGATTTTACGGCTAGTTTTTCGTGATATTTTTTCACATCAAAACCAAACCATATCAAGATAGGGGAAGCTACAAAGATAGATGAGTATGTTCCTACTAATACACCTATTAAAAGTGTAAAGGCAAAAGCATGAATAATCTCACCACCAAACATAAAGAGTGTAAATACAACAAAGAAAGTTGTAAGTGAAGTCAGTGTTGTTCTTGCTAATGTTCTTGTTATAGACTCATTTACAATCCCTGTTAAATCACTACTTTTACTTTTAGTTACACCCTCACGAATACGATCAAATACGATAATCGTATCATTTAAAGAGTACCCTAAAATCGTAAGAAGTGCTGCTAGAACATCAAGGTTTACATCAAGTCCAACAAGTGTGATAGCCCCTAAAGCGATAGAAACATCATGAACAAGAGCAAAGATAGCAGCAACAGCAAAGCGCCACTCAAATCTAAACCCAACATATATTAAAATCCCAATCACCGCTAAAAGAAGAGACATCATACCCTTCTCTTTTAACTCAGCACCTACGGTTGGACCTACTATATCTACACGACGTACTTCAAAATCACCTGTACCTTTGAGTGCTTCACGTGTAACATCTCCGATATCTGTACTCACATTACCTGTTGTACTTTTCATACGAATAACCACTTCCTCTGGTGAACCAAACTCAGTAATAGTTGCTCCATCGAAAACAGTGTTTGTTTTTAATTTTTCACGCATAGCATCTATCGGTGCTTCTGTATCATACTTTACTTGAACGATAGTTCCACCTGCAAAATCTACACCGTAGTTGAGACCTTTTGTTGCAAGTAAAGCATAGGAGATAAGAAGTAAAACAACGGAAGCTATCATCGCATTTCTTGATTTACCCATTAGATTAAAGGTTCTTGTATATTTAAAAAATTCCATAATTACCCTTTAATCCCGAACCATAAACGGTTATTTTTACTTTTAGCGATACGAGTTTCTAACATCTGATAGATACCGTGTGTACCGATAATCGCTGTTAGCATCGATGCTAAAATACCTATACTCATAGTGATAGCAAAACCTTTAATAGCCCCTGTTCCATAAGCATATAAAACAGTTGTTGCTATTAATGTAGTGATATTTGCATCTAAAATAGCTCTCATAGCATTATCATAACCATCTTCAATAGATTTATGCATCGATTTACCTTCATAGATCAACTCACGAATTCTCTCAGAGATAATAACATTTGCATCTACAGCCATACCAACAGTTAAGACGATACCTGCCATACCTGGAAGTGTTAAAGTAGCTCCAAAAAGACTCATAACTGCTAAAATAATAAACAGGTTTGCAATCAATGCGATATTTGCGATAATTCCAGCCAATCCATAGTAAAAAACCATAAAGATAATAACTAAAACAAAACCACCAATAAGTGCAACTAAACTCGCTTTAATGCTATCTGCACCTAAACTAGGACCAACTGAACGTTTTTCCATTAAATAGATAGGAGCTAAAAGAGAACCTGAACGAAGTGCAATAGCTAAATCTTTTGCTTCCATAACTGTATAGTTTCCAGAGATCTGTCCACTACCACCACCGATACGTTCATTAATATTTGGAGCGGAATAGACTTTACCATCTAAAACAACCGCTAAACGTTTACCTACATTATTTCCTGTAAACTCACCAAATATCTCTGCACCCTCAGCATTTAACTTAAAATTGATAAGAGGTCTATTGTTCTGATCAAAACCCATAGAAGCATCTGTAAGCATTCCACCATCTAAGATAGGGATTTCACGAACAAGATATTTTATAGCAGGATTATTAGCATCCTCTAAGATAATATCACCATACTCCGCTGCATCAGAGTTGCTCATATTGTAAACTCTAGCACTTCTATCCTCATCAACAGCCATCAACTCTAGCTTTGCAGAACGAGATATAAGTTCGCGAGCACGTTGCTCATCCTCTTGAGTTTTGATACCTGCTATCTGAACTAGTATCTTTTCAGCACCTTGACGAGCAACAACAGGTTCCGCTAAACCAAACTGATTTAATCTATTTCTAATAGTCTCTATCGCTTGTGAGATAGCCTCTTTTTCAGTTTCAGCAATCTCCTCTTTAGTCAATACTAAAGATACCTGCTCTCCGTTTATAGTTACCATTGAACCATCAATCTCTTTAAGATATTTTTGAACTTTAGGGATCTCATCTGTATCTAAAACATTAAATACAACACCATTTTCATCAAATGAAAAATCATCTACTAAGATATCATTTCTATCTGTAAAACGTTTTATACTTGATGCTACCGATTTGATATGAGATTTGACCGCCTCTTCTGTTTTAACACCAAGAAGCATATGAAGTCCGCCTTGAAGATCAAGACCTAAAGTTATCTTCTTACCATCTTCTGTTTGTAACAGAGATGGTATAGAGAAAAAAATACCAAAAATTATTGCGAGTGCAAAAATAACTATACGATAATTAAGCTTCATCCTCGTACTTTCTTGCGATAGATTCTTTTGTAATTTTAGTAACTACATCATCATTCATCTTAATACTTAAAAAGTTCTCTTCAACTTTATTAACAACAACAATAAAACCACCATTAGTTACGATTTTATCACCTTTTTTAAGAGCTTTAATCATCTCTTCTCTTGTTTTAGCCTCTTTTTGTTGAGGGCGAATAATCACAAAATACATAATTGCAATCAAAAATACGAATGGTAATAATTGAGATATAATTTCCATTATTTAGTTTCCTTTTATCTATAGAATTTTCGCGATTATACATGGTTTATACTAATGGATAAATAAGTTAAGTATAATTTCATTATGAATAAAATAATAAAAAATATCTTACTTGCTCTATTAACATCTGCTCTTTTTAGTGGATTTATCTATTTTGAGGAGTATTCTCTTACAAATAAATTTATAAACACTCTTTTTGGATTAAGTGCATTAGCACTTTTACTCTATATCCCTAAACATTCTATTTTGATTAGCGGTTTTTTTATAGGACTTCTTTGGTTTTACTGGATAGGATATAGTTTTGAGTATCAAGATGTTGGCTATATGACACCTATTATTACTGTTGGATTTGGATTTATATATATGCTTTTCTTTGGTGTATTAGCAGTTACTAATCGTGTTTACCTAAGAGCTATTCTTCTCTTTATACTCAGTTTTATAGAGCCTTTTGATTTTAATTGGTTACAGATTGAGCTTCTTTTTGTAGATAGTTATATCGGTATTTTTAAATATCAACTAGCGATTATATTAGTTGCATTGACTCTTCCATCTCTTCTTAAAAATAGATTTAAATTCACTCCTCTCTTACTTCTAGTGTTAGCGATAAATTTTAGTGCACCAACAGAAAAACCTATGCCTCTGAAAATAAAACTTGTAGCTACCGATATTAA
>JAYEGK010000010.1:0-6542 GCA_034716265.1 Campylobacterota bacterium | reverse complement strand
TACTTGCACTATGCTTTTTCATATAAGCATCAAAAGGCATAGAGATATTTCGTATCAGAAGAGTTCCTGTTTCGCTACACTCTATCTTCTCATCTGTTAATGTTAGAAGTTCCTCATCTACAAATGGTTGTAGTGCAATTATCGCATCTGCAAAATATGTTTTAAACTCAACATTGTAAAGTTTTTCAAATCTTTTTATATCAAGTTTAAAGTTGCTCATCAGCTCCATTATCACATATTGACGGATGAGATCATCTTCACTCAGAACTACACCTCTCTCAAAAGGAAGTTTCCCCCCGTCGATAGCTTTTTCATACTCTTTCATATCTTTAAAGTTTTGGTTATAACTATCGACACCCTCGCCTATCGAAGTAAGTCCTACACCTATGAGATCTGCTCCACCTTTGGTTGTATAACCTTGAAAGTTTCTATGAAGTTCCCCTTTTTCGATAGCTTTAAAAAGCTCATCTTCAGGTTTTGCAAAATGATCCATCCCTACCATCTTATAACCATGAGATGTTAAAAAGTCGATAGTATATTGCATAATCTCTAACTTAACATCAGGTGTTGGAAGTGTTGTCTCATCAATTTTACGCATAGTTTTTTTCATCCAAGGAACATGTGCATAATTAAATACTGCAAATCTATCTGGATTTAAAGTCAGTGATAGTTCTAATGTTTCTTTAAATGTTTCAAGTGTTTGATAAGGAAGTCCATATATTAAATCAACATTTACCGAAACCATATTGTATTTTCTAGCTAAATCCATAGCGTCTTTAGTTATCTGATAGGGTTGTACACGATGAACTGCAACCTGTACTTTTTCGTTAAAATCTTGAATACCAAAGCTCACACGATTAAAACCAGCTTCACTCATAACTTTCATCTGTGCTTCATCTATATGACGTGGGTCTATCTCACACGATATTTCAGCACCCTCTACAAAGTTTGGAAAGTATGATTTTATAGCATCGATAATCTCTTTAAGTTGTTTTGCTGTAAAAAATGTAGGTGTTCCCCCACCAAAATGCATCTGAATAACTTCACGTTGACAATCAAGATGTTTTGATAAAATCTCTAGTTCACGCTTTAAATATTCCATATAACGAAGCATCTTATCCTCTTTAGAGGTAAAAACAACATTACAACCACAGAAATAACAAGCATTTCTACAAAAAGGAAGATGAAAGTATAAACTTAGAGGACGAGAGGGGTCTTGAGCCTCCATCTTTTTAATATATTCATCATATTGATAAGCACTACTAAACTCTAGTGCAGTTGGGTAACTTGTATAACGCGGACCTGGTTTTGAGTACTTTAAAAACTTTGAGAAATCTAGCATATTGATAATCCATTTATATTAATTATCGCGATTATCTCTAAAAACTGTTTAAGGGGTGGTTATCCTCTATACATTTTAAAAACTTTCTTATAGCAAAACAAGCAACAAACAGCTAAAATCACACAATTATAATTTTTAAGGAACTCTTTTGCTCAATCTTCCCAATGCCTTAGCCTCATTACGAATTCTCATCGCTCCCTTTATGTTTTGGATTATCCTAAATCCTCAAGTTTTTACAGATAATGGATTTCATATATCTTGGAACTACTACTTTGCTTCTCTACTTTTTGTTTTAGCATCTGCTACCGATTTTTTTGATGGGTATATCGCAAGAGAGTGGAACCAGATGACGATGTTGGGAGCTATACTTGATCCATTAGCCGATAAAATGCTGACACTTGCTGCATTTTTAGCTCTTATGATGATAGGAGAAGCTTCACCTTGGGCTATCTACATCATCATAGTTCGTGAACTTTTTATAACAGGTATTCGTACTGTTGCAGTAAGTGAGGGGTTAGATGTTAAAGCTTCATTCGCTGGAAAAATTAAAACAGTTGCACAGATGATAGCGATTGGTTTTTTACTGATGCATTGGCCTTTAGGATCTGAACTTTTATGGTTTGCAACAGCACTTACAGTTTATTCGGGGCTAGAATATCTTTGGGGCTTTAAAAATGCTCTACTCAAGGAGAAAAACTAATGAGCTGGTTAGTATCTCTTCTCGTCCTGTCTGGACTTATATTTTTTCATGAACTTGGTCACTATGGGGCTGCTCGTCTTATGGGTGTTTATGTTGAAGTTTTTAGTATAGGTTTTGGTAAAAAACTTTTTTCATTTAAAGCTTGGGGAACAGAGTGGAGTATCTCCGCTATCCCTTTAGGTGGCTATGTTAAAATGAAGGGTCAAGATGATAGCAACCCATCAAAAACAAGTCTCGATGAGGATAGTTACAATGTCAAAACACCTCTACAAAGAATATTTATACTTCTTGCTGGTCCTCTTGCTAACTTTCTCTTAGCCTTTTTTCTTTACTTTATCATCGCACTTGGAAATCCATCTGTACTCTCTCCTGTTGTTGGTCAAGTGATTAAAGATTCTCCTGCATATATAGCTGGGCTTGAAACCAACGATACTATACGCTCTATCAATGGCGAAGTAGTTACAACATGGAAAGAGATGGCACAAAAAATCTCCTCTTCTCAAGAGAGTTTAAATCTTGAGATAGAGAGAGCTGGATTTATAGAGTATAAAATTTTAACTCCAAAATTTAGCGAAACTCAAAATATGTATGGTGAAACTGTTCAAAGAAAGATGATAGGTATCGGTGCAGCAGGTGTTACACATGAACTAGAACTTGGTCTGTTTGAAACATTAAGTTATGCAACAGAGCAGACTATCACTGCTTCAACTATGATATTTACAGGTTTACAAAAGCTTATAATGGGTGATGTTCCCGCTAAAGAATTAGGAGGGGTTATCAGTATCGTAAAACTTACATCAGATGCTTCTGCTGTTGGATGGATGAGTGTTCTCTTTTTTGCAGCCCTTATAAGTGTAAATCTGGGTGTTTTAAACCTACTCCCTATTCCAGCTCTTGATGGAGGACATATAATGTTTAATCTTTATGAGATGATAACAAAAAAAGCCCCTAGTGATGCCGTTTTAATCCAACTTACTATTGGTGGATGGGTGTTACTTTTTTCTCTTATGGGACTTGGTCTTTATAATGATATTAGTAGGTTGATGGGGTAAGAAGAAATACTATATTATTTTTTTTAGGGTTAGTTCGTTTAGTTTAGTTAAATCGATTGTGTCTCCCTGTTTGAATTAATCGATATTTCACCACAAGCAATAAATAACTTGTTAGGCAAATGTAGTCCTCAAATATCCATTTTGAGTTAAAAAAAGTTTCAACTTTTTAAGAGCATCCTGTTTATCTGCTTCATTATTAAAGGAACTTTTTAATAATGAACTTTGAAGTTCATCCAAAACCTCCTCTTTATCATAACCGATAGAGTCTAAAATATCTAAAATATTTTTGGATTCTCTCTCCTTAGAGATTTTATAGCTACTCTCATCTATATCTATAGTATATTCATTTGGATGTGTAAAAAGATTATGGTTCATCCCTAATGTTTCTTGATATGCACCAACATTGAAAAAACCTAAAAAATACTCCTCTTTATCTAAATCTATATCATGTAAAAAAAGAGGTTTTTGAGGGTCAAAACCTATCTCTCCATCACTATCACAAGTTATATCCCAAAGTGAAGCTGGACGTAGAGGTTTTTTGTTGAGTTTATGGATAGGCATAACAGGAAAATGTTGTTTCAATCCCCAATAATCAGGTAAACTTTGAAAAATAGAAGCATTTATAAGATAACGCTCTTGTAAAGATGCCTGTAACTCTTCAAGTTCATTTGTGGGATATGAGGAGGTAAGGTAGAGTGATTTTTTGATAATGTTATGAACTAATATCTCAGCATTTGAACGATCTTGTAGGTCTATATAGCCTAAATCAAACAGTGTTAAAAGAGACTCTATATGATCGAGTGCATCGTGAAGATACTCTATACAATTTTTTTCATCTATTTTTTTATGTAGATAGATAAGTTCCTCTAAAAGGGGAGGATTTTTTTCTTTAAAGTTTAAAAGTTTCTCTTGATAATCTTGTGTAAAAAGTTCCAAGACAGGAGTTATCAAAACAGCATGAGATGCAACTATATAGCGGCCAGATTCTGTAAAAATATCTGGATGTGCAACATTTTTAGCATCCATAATTTCACCAAGTAAAAAGACAACAGAACTTGAGAATTCATCTATTGAGTAGTTACGAAGTTTTGAATTTATATGTTGCTCATACTCTACTGCTAATCCTCCACCAATATTTAAACTTCTCAGTGAAGATGCCCCCATCTTTTTCAGCTCTGCATAGATATTTCCAGCTTCACGTAATGCTCGTTTAAGAGGTGCAATATCTGACATTTGAGAGCCTATATGAAAATGTATCATAGTAAGGTTATCGATTAGATCTCTGTTTTGCATTAGGGAAACAGCTTCTATAATCTCTGTTGAAGTGAGTCCAAACTTAGCATCCATCCCACCACTTTTTGCCCATATACCACTACCAGCACTATGGAGTCTTACACGTATACCTATATTTGGTAGTTTAAGTTTACACTCTTTAGCAACCTCTATAATAGTCTTTAACTCTCCAAGACCTTCGATAGTTATCGTGATATTGTGACCACTTTGAGCAGCTATAAACCCTAAAGTTATCATCTCTTTATCTTTAAAGCCATTGACAGTTATAGGAGCATTTTTAACCGTTTTACTCATAGCTAAAATAAGTTCCGCTTTTGAACCAGCTTCTAAACCATAGTTAAACTCACTCCCTTGTGTAGTGATCGCTTCGACAACATTAGGAAATTGATTTACCTTAAGAGGAAAAACAGCATTAAAACCACCTTGATAGTTATTTATTTTTATAGCTTTATCAAAGTAGGAGTAAAGAGTCCCTATCTGTTTTTGAATAAGATGAGGAAATCTTAAAATAATAGGACCACGAATATTATCTTGACGAATATTTTGAATAATCTGAAATAGAGATGGATTGGATCTATAATTCAATTTTATCTCGCCATCATCTATGATAAAATTATCATTCGACCATATATCTATTCCAAACTCTTTCATATTTTCAACTATTAAACCTCTAAAGCTTGTTCAATATCAGCTATTAAATCTTTAGAAGATTCCAATCCACACGAGATTCTAATAAGCCCTGATGGAACACCACAAGAGTTCAACTCCTCTTCACTCAACTGCTGATGTGTTGTTGAAGCTGGATGTGTGATTATCGATTTTGAGTCGCCTATGTTTACTACAAGTGAATACAGTTTAGTAGCATTTACAATTTTTGTTGCTTCCTCTAAAGAGTTTACCTCAAAACTTAAAAGACCACTGGAAAGACCATCTTGAAAATATTTTTGTGCATTTTTATAGTTTAAGTTACTCTCTAACCCTGGATAGTTTACTTTTTTAACCTTTGGGTGTGACTCTAAATATATCGCTAACTCTAGTGCATTCTTAGAGTGTTCTTTCATTCTCAAAGAGAGTGTTTCTATACCCTGAATAAATAACCAAGAGTTAAATGGAGAGAGTGCTGCACCTAAATCACGTAAAAGTGAAAGTCTTGCTCTTAGTGTAAAAGGAGGTAATGGCACATCAACATATACTAAACCATGATAAGATTCATCTGGTTCATTAAAATGTGCATACCTTGCATTCCCTTTTAACTTTTCTAATAATCCTTTTCTCTCAACTAAGATACCACCTATCGCTAAACCCTGCCCTGTTGTGTATTTAGATGCACTATGCACTGTAATATCAACACCAAATTCAAAAGGACGACATAAAACAGGTGTTGCTACTGTATTGTCAACAACTGTTAAGATACCATATCTATCTGCAATAGCTGTAATAACCTCAATATCCGCTACATCTATACTAGGGTTTGTCAAAGATTCAAAAAAGATAACTTTTGTTTTATCATCTATAAGATTCTCTATCTCAGATGGATTATGTACATCAAAAAATCTTGACTCTATCCCAAATCGCTTCAGTGTATGTGCCGTTTGAGTTAAACTCCCACCATAAAGTTGTGAAGCACATACTATATTATCACCCGCTTGGGCAGAGTTTGCAATAGCATAAAAAATAGCACTCATTCCACTTGCAGTTGCAATAGCAGCTTCTCCACCCTCTAACTGGGCAAAACGTTTCTCAAAAACATCTGTTGTTGGATTGTTAAGACGTGTATAGATATTTCCCAACTCTTTAAGGGCAAATAGATCTGCAGCATGTTCAACATCACGAAACTCATAAGCAGTTGTCATATATAAAGGGACTGCCATAGTCCCTTGAGTATCTTTTTCATATCCTGCATGGAGTGCTTCTGTTTGTAAATCCATATTTTTTTCCTTTTAACTTAGTGAGCTTAACTGCTCTTTAACTTTTAAAGATTTTGCTTTTGCATCCAAAAGAGCCTCTCTGTTTTTAGCTAAAACATCCTCAGGAGCGTTTGCTACAAATCTTTCGTTGTTAAGCATACCGTTAAGTTTGCCTATCTCTTTTTGTAACTTCTCATCTTGTTTAGTAAGTTTTGCGATGATTGAGCTTAAATCTATACTATCTGTTG
>JAYEGK010000009.1:0-6691 GCA_034716265.1 Campylobacterota bacterium | reverse complement strand
TGTTAGCTGATAGAGTCTGTGCTGCACTCTCTGCACTCTCTACTGCTGTGTTGGCACTCACGGCTGCTGTATTAGCTGCTGTTTCAAGATCGCCAACACTATTATCACTTGTAGCTTCTAAACTATCATTTTCATCAGTTGTATTTTCTGATTCTTCTCTTCTATTGGTAAGTAGTTCATTTAACTCATCAACTGTAATTTCAATCTCATGAATAAAAATATCTGTTGTTTGTTGTAAAGTATCTGCTTGTGAAACTATCGCCTGAGCTTCATTTACATCAACTGTTATGTTTAAAAGAGCTGCTTCCTCTTGAATCGATATAATTTCGGACTTTAGATTGTCAATAAAGGTAATTAAGTCTTTTTTTGCTTCGCTTAATTCTGTTACGGAATTTTGCATACCTTCTATATTGTTTTGTGTAGGATTCCTTTCTGCTATCTCTTGGAGTTCTTTGGCATCTGTTATTGACTCCTCTAGGGAGTTGATTGCACTGTTTAAGGAGTTAATTGCATCGGTTAAATTTGTTCTGTCTGGAAACTCAAGGTTATATTTAGATGTATCTTCTATCTCTGAAGTGTTATGTTTTACCTCTACATCTCTTGTCTCAGCACTAATATCTTTATTTTTATTATCTTGATGTTGATCAAACTCTCCAATATTGATCTCACTTGAACCAATATTTTGTTCTTCACCTGAAGCTGTTTCAACATTATTAATATCAAAATTTTCACTTACAATAGAGTCTATAGAATCAGAATCGTTGACTGTTTCATCTTCGGTAAACTCTTTTTTAGATAAAAAAGCATCAAAAAGCTGTGATTGGTCTCCTGAAACTACTAAGTTTGAGCCATCTTCAAGGTTTACGATAATATTATCTATTCCTTCATTATCCACATCACCAATAACTGTTTCACCCTCGTAAACTTTATCTCCTTCGAAAAGTTCACGAACTGTACCATCTTGATCTTTTGCAAAAAACTTTCCATCTATACTAACTACTTTTCCGATTACTCCTGCCATAACAAACCCCTTGAGATAATTTAATTGTTTATATAATATAACAATTAGACAACTATCTCTATTGTACCTGAGTACATTAGTCGTTTATTATTTTAATACTCCATACTCAGTGGTTTAAGAATTTCATAGGTGATACTGTTGTTAGTCGCTCTATATACTTTGATTTTTGCAGATCTATATGTTATGATAGTTGCTCTATTTTTATTTAAAAGATATCTTACTTGAGAATAAAATGCTGGTCTCACTGAAGCGTCTGTAAACTCCCTATATGTAAAAAGAATCATACCTCTCTCTACACCATCATATAAAAGTTCCATTTTTCGATACGATTTTCCTTTATCTTCTGAGTGTGATTTTTTAAAGCTTATCGGATTACTTAAAGTTGATGGTCCAACATAGTTTCCACTTTTATAGACTACAAAATAGCTATCTATCTCATCATACTCCTCAATAAAACATACCTTTTGTAACTCTTCACTCCCCATAGGTTTATAATAGGTTCCGCAGTAATATATCTCTTCAGTATCTGAGTCTATATATTTTTGAGCAAACTCATTTTTTTTAATAGTAATAGAGCCCATCATATTTGAGTCTTCAAAATTTTCTAAAACTCTTATACCTTTTAACTCGGTATAATCATATTTATTTATAATTGGTTCCCCTCTATTTCTCGTTGTTCTTACTTTCTCCTTAGTATCAGAGCCTACTTTTGTTCTTTCATCTGGAACAGCTTCAAATAGACCTATACAACCATTAAAAAACATCATAATTAACAATAAAAACAGTATGAAATAACCCTTCATTTTAATCCTTAAACTTCACTAATTTTTTCATAGCATTATATATTTATAAACTTTAATTTTACGTATAAAGCTCCTATGAGAGAAAAGTGATATACTTTCATAACTTCAATAGAGAGAGAAATAATGGAACTATGTGTTGCACTTGATTTACCAACAAAAGAGGAAAACTTAGATTTAATTAATAAAATTAGAGATTATGATGTATGGCTTAAAGTTGGTCTTCGAACTTACATTAGAGATGGTGAAGATTTTTTAGTTGAGATTAAAAAGATAAATCCAGATTTTAAGATATTTTTAGATCTCAAGCTTTATGATATTCCAAACACTATGGCTGATGCTTCTGAGTCTATTATGGGACTTGGTGTTGATATGTTTAATCTTCATGCTAGTGCAGGTAAAAGAGCGATGAGTGAGGTTATGAAAAGATTGGAAAAATATGAAAATAGACCTATTGTCCTTGCTGTAACAGCACTTACCTCTTTTAGTGAAGATGAGTTTAGAGCTGTTTATGAGAAAAAAATAGCTGACAAGGCGGATCAATTTGCAAAAGATGCTATGGAGAGTGGACTTGATGGTGTTGTTTGTTCCGCTTTTGAAAGTAGATCTATTAAAAATATCACAAATGAAAAGTTTATGACACTTACTCCTGGAATAAGACCTTTTGGTGAAGATGCTGGAGATCAAAAAAGAGTTGCAGATATAAAATTTGCAGAGGAGGCTCTCGTAAATTTTATCGTTGTTGGTCGTCCTATATATCAATCACAAAACCCTGCTGATGTGGTGAAAAGGATTTTAGAGCAGTTGTAGGTTTTGTAAACCAAAACACAAGATAAAAAAAAGGTTTCATCTGTATAATTTCGTAACACTTTTATAGTAGGAGCGATATTTGTCTGATTTAACACTTGTTTTACTTGCTGCTGGGAGTTCTAGTCGCTTTGAACTGGATGTCAAAAAACAGTGGTTACGTGTAGAGCATCTGCCACTGTGGCAATTTGTAGCACAAAAGCTTGAAAATACCCATCTATTTAAAGAGATAATTATCACAACCTCTCCTGGTGATTTGGAATTTATGAAAAACTATGCCCAATATATCTTTGTAGAGGGTTCAACTACTCGTCAACAATCTTTGAAAAATGCTTTAAAAGAGGTAGATACAGAGTTTGTTCTTGTGAGTGATATAGCAAGAGCTTGTATCGATGAAGATTTTTTGCATCTCATCATCTCTAAAAAAGAGATTAGTAATTCTATCGTACCCTATCTCCCTGTAACCGATACAATAGTGTATAGAAATGAAACAATCGATAGAGATAAAGTCAAACGTATCCAAACTCCTCAACTCTCTCGTACATCAGTTTTAAAAGATGCGCTTAATACAGATATAGAGTATACAGATGAGAGTAGTGCTATCGTTGCCAATGGTGGTAAACGGGTGTTTATTTTAGGTGATGAAGATGCTCATAAAATAACTTACCTCAACGACCTTCAAAAAATCCCCTGTTTAAAGAAACCCTCAACAGATATATTAAGTGGTAACGGTTTTGATGTTCATGCTTTTGATGACAAGGGGGAGATGTGGCTTGGTGGAGTAAAGATAGAATCTGAATATGGATTTAAAGCACATAGTGATGGTGATGTAGCTATTCACTCACTTATAGATGCCCTTTTAGGTGCTAGTGGCATGGGTGATATAGGGATGCTATTTCCGGATAATGATGATAGTTATGCAGGTATAGATTCTAAAGAACTTCTTAAAAGAGTTGTTAAAAAGATCTATAATTTTGGTTTTATAATTGTAAATGTTGATATAACAATAGCAGCAGAGAAACCAAGAGTTGGAAAATATAAACAGATGATGAGAGAAACTTTAGCAAAAATATTAAATATCGATAATGCGAGAGTCAATATAAAAGCAACAACAACTGAAAAACTTGGTTTTATAGGTAGAGGTGAAGGTGTTGGTGTTATCGCTAATGCAAATTTAAAATATTTTGATTGGTCAAAATAAAAATTAACTAAGGGTAAAGATTGAAAATACTGATAATTGAAAATGAGATTTATTTAGCGCAAAGTATCGCTACAAAACTAGGTGAAAAAGGTCATATCTGTGAGATGTGTACCTCTACAAAAGATGCGATACAAACTACAAACTATGATGTTGTTTTATTATCAACAAATATAAATGGGCAAGATTTTAATCCTGTTATAGAAACATTCAAAAAGTCTATCGTTATCTTAATGGTCTCCTATATCAGTAACGACACAGTCTCTAAACCTTTAGCTGCTGGTGCAAAAGATTATATTTTAAAACCATTTATGATAGAGGAACTTATCCGTAAAATCGATCACTATCAAGATTATGAGAGAGTAAAAAAGAGAAATGAAGCGTATGAAAAATATCTCAATCATACATTTGAGAGTGTAGCAACAAAACACAATCATAACAGTATCGATCTACCTATATTTATATCTTCAAGTTTTCAAAAATATGCTGATGCATTTGCTTTTAAACATGCTCAAGTAAAAAATAAACCTATTCACTTTATAAACCTTACTCATCCTAAATCTATGAATGAGATAGATGCTGTTCCCGTAAATGGCATCATCTATATAATCAACTATAATGTTCTTAAAAAAACAGATAAAAAAAAGTTTTTAGAGCTTATCTCTGATAAAAAAGCTATCATTACCAGTAATGATAAAATCACGGATGTTGAATTTCCTATTATAGAGATAAAAAGTGAAAATAATATCTTTGATAAAAGTGATATTTTACCTATTGAGGATTATGTTAGGTTTATTGTACTGAATTATCAACATAAATATCCAGATACAGAGCTCTCAAAAAAACTAGGTATCAGTCGTAAAAGTTTATGGGAAAAAAGAAAAAAGTATGACATCATTAAGAAAAAATAAAACGATATATATCGATAAAGAGGCTGGTTCAGCACTAGAGCTTGTAAAAGATAAAGTTTTTTATCCTCTTGTTTCCCTAATGGGAAAGAAAAAGAGTCAAAAAGTTTTACAAACTGGTCTTATCAAAGAGAAAAGTTTTCCTTTTCCATTTATTTTAGCACCTGCTGGGATAAGAAATGAAAAGATTATTAGATCACTAGATATGGGTGAAGAGATTACCATTTTATGTGATGGTGTGGAGTTTGCTACACTGATAGTAGAAGAAGTTTTTGAGATAGATCCTCAAGAGAGGGTAAGAGATATCTATGGAACAGCTGATTTAACCCATCCTGGAGTAAAATCAACGATAAAAAGATTGGGAAAATTTGCTATTAGTGGTGAGTATCAGCTTATACATCCATCTAAAAATCAAAATATTAAGATTATTCAAGATGCCAAAAATGTTATCAATGCTAAACATACAACCTCTCTCTTTATGGCAGTAAATCCTCTTCATCGTGGGCATGAACGTCTCATCCGTCAATCCCTTGATAATACCGATTTACTTGTTATATTTTTACTCAAACCCTATGAAAAATCTAACCTCAGTTATGAACTTAGAAAAGAGGCTTTAGAATTTTTTATATTTAACTTTTTACCTAAAAACCGTGTTGTTATTATTCCTTTGGAAAATAGTTACATATTTGCAGGTTTTAATGAAATCATCATAGATTCAATCGTTGCTAAAAACCATGGTTGTGATAGGTTAATAGTAGGACGTAATCATGCTGGACTTGGAATGTTTTATGATTGTAACTCAAACAAATCTATCATAGATAAAGTAACAGGGATAGATATCGATATACAGATAGCAAGTGAATATGTTTATTGTGATGAGTGTACAACACTTGTTAGTAAAGATAGCTGTCCTCATGGTCAGCATCACCATATATCTTATCATGCAGAGTCGATACTTGCTCTTTTAGAGTTAGGAATACTGCCTCCTGCTGTACTCATAAGAAAAGAGATTTCAGCACTTATACTCTCTAAAATTTTACCAAATAGATTGAAAAACCTTGAAAAACTTTACTCAGATACTTTTCCTGTTCAAGGTTTACTCAAAGAGCATACAGAGAAAGATTTTTATTTAGAGTTGATGAAACTCTATCAAACAACATCACTTACATAAGGATTATAATGAACAGATTTTTTATAACAGTGGGATATAGTGGTTTATCTCCAATAGCACCTGGTACAGTTGGAACGTTAGTTTCTCTTCCTTTTGGTATGCTTATACTTATATACTTTGGATCATACACTCTCTTTTTAGCAACAACCCTTATCTCTATCATCGCTATCAAAGAGATAAATAAATATGAACAAAGAACTGGTTCTCATGATGATAAAAGTATCGTTATAGATGAACTTGCTGGTATCTGGTTTGCTCTAAGTGTTGCCCCTGCTATAACTGTTAGTATGGGGGAGGTAACTAACTTAGAGAACGGTTTTTTAATCCAATCTATATTAGCTTTTGCACTTTTTAGATATTTTGATATTGTAAAACCCTCTGTTATTGGTCGTATAGATAGAGAGGTCAAAGGTGGTATGGGTGTGATGGGTGATGATATAATCGCTGGTTTTACTGCTGGGATAGTAACTGCTGCTATCTGGCAAGGTATCTTATATCTCAATATTTTTTAATCAAAGGTAATTTATGAAATTTTTATGGACTCCATCATCACATTTTAATCTTGCAAATCTCTTTACATTTGTAAATATTACTGCTGGTCTTATGGCTATCTATTTTATCACTCAAAACAACTTTTTTGTCGCTATCATCTTAGCTTGGATTGGTGGAGCATTTGATATATTTGATGGGAAAATTGCTAGAAAATATAATCTATCCAATGAGTTTGGTGTACAGCTTGATAGTTTTGCTGACTTTTTAAGTTTTGTACTTGTCCCTGTATTTTTA
>JAYEGK010000008.1:0-6694 GCA_034716265.1 Campylobacterota bacterium | reverse complement strand
AAAAACAGGATAAGATAGATACATTAACTCTAAGATTGAGAAAGATAGAGATCTCTTTAAGTGAAATAGTATCTAACTCTAAGGTAAAAGATTTAGAAGGTAATGTAAAGTATATTAAGCTTCTCTCTGAAGAGGGGAAAGTAGAAAATAATATAGAATCGGTCAATAGAACAATACAAACAAGTCAGGATACCTATCAATCGATACAGTTAGCTTTTATAAAAGCTTTAACATCAAAATGTAAAGCGGTTTAATCAATAAAGGTATAATCCAAATTCATAAAAAATAGGAGAAAAGTAATGAAAAAAATTATTTTAGTAGCTAGTTTGGCTTTAGGAATTATCTTTAGTGGTTGTACACAAGAGATGCAAAATAAGTTTGGTCGTTCTATGCAAAACTGGACAGGAACTGATGGTGTTTTAGATATATATATGGGTGAAAAACTTGTACAACGTTATATAAAAATAGATAAGTTTACGACAGCTACATCAACAGATGATGATACACCAAGAAACTATCGTTATGCTTATGGCTATTTAGATAAAAACTTTAACTATAAAGTTGATGAGGGTGAGAAAAAAATCTACTTTGAAGTAAGTAACTTCTCTACACCATATATCTTTTACTCAAATCCAGAGAAATAGATACGTGGATATATTTGAACTTTTCAAATATCTCATAGAGTCTAAAAGTGAAACACCAGATGATGGTGGGCTTTTAGATTTTATTGAGCAATATTTACCTCAATTTAGTGCAAAACGTATAGATGTTAATGGTGTGAAAAATCTTTTTATCTATAAAAAATTTGGGGAGGGAGAGCATCTCTGTTTTGCAGGTCATGTTGATGTTGTTCCAGCGGGTGATGATTGGGATAGTGATCCCTATAAGCTTGTGGAGAAAGATGGGTATCTTTATGGTCGTGGTACACAAGATATGAAGAGTGGTGTAGCTGCATTTACTCAAGCTATAAAAGAGACAGAAAATTTTAATGGTACTTTATCGATTTTACTTACATCTGATGAAGAGGGTGACGCTGATTATGGAACGGTTGAGGTTTTAAAATATCTTCAGAGTGTAGATATGCTTCCCGATTATGCTGTTGTAGCGGAACCAACATGTGAGGAGAATTTTGGAGATGCTATAAAAGTTGGACGTCGTGGTTCTATAAATGGTTATATTACTATCAAAGGGAAACAGGGTCATGCAGCTTATCCAGAAAAAGCTATCAATCCTATCCACAACCTAGCTCCCAAACTTTTAAATATGGCAGGAGTAGATCTTGATAATGGTGATCAGTTTTTCTCTCCAAGTAAGTTTGTAGTCACGGATATTAGAGCAGGTATGGAGGTGACAAATGTAACGCCAAATGAGTTGAAAATGATGTTTAATGTAAGAAATACAACTCTAACAACTCAAAAAGAGGTAAAGGCATTTGTTGCTAAGAATCTTGATGGTCTGGAGTATGAACTAAAACTCACACAAGGCTCCTATCCATTTAAAACAGATACAGATACAAAAGTTGTAGAAAAGATAGACAAGGCGATAGAAAATATCACTGGAAGAAAACCGAAACATTCAACAGCTGGTGGTACAAGCGATGCTAGGTTTATGGCACCTATGGGTATTAAGGTTATTGAGTTTGGTGTAAAAAATGACACAATTCATTCTATAAATGAAAGAACAACAAAAAAAGAGCTTCAAGAGCTATATTTAGTCTTTAAAAATTTAATAAAGATCTGGAAATAGAGTGTTTAAAATTTTCATTTTAACTATAGGAGTTCTATCTTTTCTATCCGCATCATCAGAGTTAAACTGGAACAGTAGCTATGAGAAAGCTTTAAAAGAAGCAAAAGCTCAAAATAAAGATATATATATGCTTATAGTTTCTAGTGATTGTAGATGGTGTAGAAAGTTTGAATCGACAACACTTCAGGATAGTGAAGTTATCAAAAGGTTGGAAAAAAAGTATATTTTGTTAGAGGTCAATAAAGATAAAGATTTTATAGATCCAAGATTTAATACTAAAAGTGTTCCTCGACACTATTTTATAAGAGAGGATGAAAAAATTATTCATAATTTTTTAGGAGCATGGAATAGAAGTGATTTTTACTCCTTTTTAAAAGATGTTGATAAAAAAAGAGAGTTAATTTTAAAAACAAAGGAGAATAGATGAAATTTGTACAAACAGAAAAAGCACCATCAGCGATAGGACCATATTCACAAGCGGTAGTAGCTAATGGTATGGTATATACATCAGGTCAGATAGCTTTAACACCAGAGGGTGTAATGTTAGAGAATGATGTTGTTGTTCAAACAAAACAGGTTTTGAAAAACTTACAAGCTGTTTTAGAGGAGGCTGGGAGTGCAATGGAGTTGGTTGTTAAAACTACTATTTTTATCGATAGCATGGACGACTTTACAACTATAAATGAAATTTATGAGGAGGCTTTTGGTTCTCATAAACCAGCTCGTGCAACAGTAGCGGTAAAAACACTTCCTAAAAATGCTCTTGTTGAGATTGATGCAGTTGCATTAGTTAAATAGATGGATATGCAAAAAATAAAAAAAATTATTTTAATAGCTTTAGGTTTTGCTTTTTCAACTTATTTTCTAATAAGTGGATTTGCAATGCTTGAGAATGAAACACCAACATTTTAAATAAAACTTAAAGCTAATTTAGATATAATTCCGAACTTTTTAGTAGAATTATAAGGAAATATTAATGTACGCAATTATCAAAAACGGTGGTAAGCAGTATAAAGTTCAAGAAGGTGATATTCTTAATTTAGATAAAATGTCTCTTGAATCAAAAGCTACAATCGAAATTACAGAAGTTCTAGCAGTAAATGCTGGTGAACTTAAAATGGGAGCTCCTTTTGTTGAAGGTGCTGTTGTAACTGCTGAGGTTATCAACGAAGGTCGTGACAAGAAAGTAGTAATTTTCAAAAAACGTCGTCGTAAAGATAGTAAAGTTAAAAGAGGTTTCAGAAGAGACTTTACTCGTGTTCGTATCACGAAAATAGCTGCATAAGCTAAACGTAAGGAGATAAAGAATGGCACATAAGAAAGGACAAGGTAGTACACAGAATAATCGTGACTCCGCTGGTAGAAGACTTGGTGTAAAAAAATATGGTGGAGAGGTTGTTATTCCTGGTAATATCATCATCCGTCAACGTGGAACTAAAATTCATCCAGGTAAAAATGTAGGTATGGGAAAAGATCATACTATATTTGCACTAGTTGAAGGTACTGTAGTTTTCGAAAGAAAAGACAAAAAACGTCAACAAGTTTCAATCGTACCTGCTGCATAATTCTACTAATATTTGGGCTTCTGCCCATCTATTTTCTACTTCAATCACTTATATTTAGATATAAGACTCTTTAATATTTAATAGTTTACTTCTCAATTATTTTGAAAATTTTAGTTAATTTTTAAGTATTTAATAATAAAAAATCAAGGATTCAATATGTTTACAGATAGCGTCGAATTAACAGTTAGTTCAGGAAAAGGTGGACAAGGGTGTGTAGCATTCCGTCGTGAAAAATTTGTACTCAATGGTGGTCCAAATGGTGGTGATGGTGGAAAGGGTGGAGATGTGTGGTTTAAGTGTGACAATAATACGCATACTCTTTCACATTTTCAGCGCAGAATGCATATCAAAGCAGATAAAGGTGTTCAAGGAGAGGGTTCTTTGATGACTGGAAAATCTGGGGCTAAAAAGGTGATTATTGTTCCACCTGGAACACAGATTTTGGATACAGAAACAGGTGAAGTTCTTTTTGATATGCTCAAGCATGGTCAAGAGGAAAAGTTTCTTCAAGGTGGCAAGGGTGGACTTGGAAACTTTCACTTTCGTTCTCCTACAAATCAGAGACCTACTTATGCACAGCCTGGTGAAAAGGGGGAAACACGTCAGATTAAACTTGATCTGAAACTTATCGCTGACGTTGGTTTAGTTGGGTTTCCAAATGTTGGAAAATCAACGCTTATCTCAACAGTTTCAAATGCTCGTCCAGAGATCGCAAACTATGAGTTTACAACACTTACACCTAAACTTGGTCAAGTAAATATTGGTGATTTTGAGTCTTTTGTTATGGCTGATATTCCTGGAATCATAGGTGGAGCACATGAGGGTAAAGGTCTTGGAATTCAGTTTTTAAGACATATTGAGAGAACAAAAATACTGCTTTATATGGTAGATTTAGGAAACTATAGAGAGTTAAAAGAGCAGATAGAGGTTTTAAAAGATGAGATAGCTTCATTTTCTGAGATACTTGGAAACTCAAAATTTGCTATCGCTCTTACTCGTGTTGATATAGTCCCACCAGATGAAGTAGATGAACTGGTTAATGGATTTTTAGAACTTTTAGGTTTAGAAACCTCTAAAACAGATGAGTTTAACTTTGATAGCTCTTTACCCTTTTATGTTCAAGAGAGTGCATCAGAGGAGTTAGGTTTTGATAGAACAAAACCCTATGTAGTAGCTCCAATCTCTTCAGCAACAAGTAAAAATATAGAAGCATTAAAATACTCTTTATTTAACTTAGTTCAGTCTGAGCGTAAATAATTATGAAAAGAGTTGTAGTCAAGGTTGGGAGTGCTGTTTTAACTGAAAATTCTAAAATTGCTTTGGCTAGAATGCAATCTTTAGTTATTTTTTTAGTAGAGTTAAAAAAACAGTATGAAGTGATTTTAGTCTCATCAGGAGCTGTATCTGCTGGATATACTAAGCTTCAACTAGATAGAACTATTATTAAAAATAAACAAGCTCTAGCAGCGATAGGGCAACCAATTGTTATAAATCATTATGAACGGGAATTTTTTGTTCATTCAACACTCTCTGCACAGGTATTAGTTACATCGGCTAATTTAAATCGTACTGATGATATTAAAAGAATTAAAAATACGATTGATACTCTTTTAGAAAATGGTGTAGTTCCTATTGTTAATGAAAATGATGCGACCTCTACAGATGAACTTGAAATTGGAGATAATGATCAACTCTCAGCATATATCACACAACATACAGATTCTTATATGTTGATAATTCTTTCAGATATTGATGCATATTATGATAGTGATCCAAGAAAAGAGGAAGATGCTCAAGTGATCAAGAGAGTAAGTTCTATCTCCAAAAAGGAACTTAAAAAAGTTCCTACACCTAACAATATATTTGCAACAGGTGGTATAGTTACAAAATTAAAAGCAGCATCCTATCTATTAAATAATGGTAAAAGTATGTTTTTAGCAAGTGGATTTGATTTAGATAATGTAAAAAGCTTTATGCTAGACAATGAGCATAATGGTGGAACACTTTTTACTAAAGAGGATGTTTTATGAATCTGATTTTTATGGGTACACCAGAGTATGCACAAAAAATATTGGAGCGTTTGATAACTGTTGAAAATATCAATATTACAGCGGTCTATACACAACCAGATAAACCAGTTGGAAGAAAGAGAATTTTAACACCATCACCTGTAAAAGTTACAGCTACAGAGAATAATATTGAAGTTATCCAACCAAATAGAGTTCGTGATAGAGATGTTGTTGAGAAGCTTTTAACTATAGAGTGTGATTATATTGTTGTAGCTGCTTATGGTCAAATTTTACCAAAAGCTATTCTTGATTATGCACCCTGTATAAATCTTCATGCTTCTATACTTCCAAAACTCAGAGGTGCCAGTCCAATTCAACAGGTTTTACTTGATGGTGAAACTACAACAGGTGTAACAGCGATGCTTATGGATGTTGGATTGGATACAGGGGATATTATCAAGATAGAGAAGATAAAGATATCTGATGATGAGATGGTTACGTCTTTATTTGATAGATTGACAGAGGTTGCAGTTGATCTGAGTGTTGATGTATTGGAAAATTTTGCATCTTATGAGATAAAAAAACAGGATGATACCCAATCAACACATTGTTCAAAAATAACTAAAGCAGATGGAGAGATATCTTTTGATAATGCCAAAGCTTTATACAACAGGTACAGAGCATTTACTCCTTGGCCTGGAGTATATCTTAAAAGTGGATTGAAGCTCAAAAAGATTTTACTAGAAACAGAGGATACTCTACATAAAGAGGGTGAAATATTATCTATAGACTCTGATAGTATTGTTGTAGGTTGTCTTAAAGGCTCTATTAGAGTTTTTCGTGTTCAAGCATCTTCGAAAAAAGAGGTGGATATTCTTTCCTATATAAATGGAAAAAGATTAAATCTTGCAGATACTATATCTTAAGAGTATAGATTCAACACAACTACACCTGAAAAAACTACTTAAAGAGGGAAAAATCTCTCTACCTTTTGCTCTTAGTGCTGATATTCAAACATCTGGAGTTGGAAGTAGAGATAACTCTTGGACAGGTTTAAAGGGCAACCTTTTTCTATCCTTTGCTCTTGAACTTACACAGCTACCAAAAGATTTAAAACTTGAATCCGCATCAATATATTTCTCCTATCTTTTAAAAGAGACATTATCAGAATTAAACTCTAATGTATGGTTAAAGTGGCCAAATGATTTTTATATTGAAAAGAGTAAAATTGGTGGAATGATCACAAATATTGTTGGAGATACGATAGTATGTGGGGTTGGAATAAATTTAGTGGATGCACCATCGAAATTTAATATACTTGATATAACAATTTCTAAAGAAAAATTATTAAAACTATTTTTTTTAAAAATAGAA
>JAYEGK010000007.1:21180-26686 GCA_034716265.1 Campylobacterota bacterium | reverse complement strand
CTCTACTATATCATTTATAATATCTGCCTCTTTTTGAGTCTTACCAAAAGAGATGACACCAATATTTTTAATTATCATATAGTTTGGTGCGGGATTAAGACACAGTTCATCACTCGCGAACTCTTCAAAGTATTTTATATAGCTCTCTTTGTATATTTTAAGAACATCTTCAAAATTTTCATCTTCTAAAATGAGTGGAATACGTTTGGTTCTTATAATATGCTCAGGAGTTAAAACACCTCGTGAGGCAAACTCTTTAAGATTTTTTTGTGAAGCATAAAGTTGGGCTAATGGTGTTTGATTTAGATTTATAACAACTTCATAGCCTTTCTCTTGAGAGATGATTTTTTGAATCTCCTCTGTATCAAAAGCTACTCCCTCTTTCATTTGAGTAAACTCGACTTTTGCTTCTTGTTCTAAAAATTCTTCCGCTAAAGTTACCGCGTCTATCATTTTGTCATAAGAGGTTTTTGCATCGTTATCAAAAGTAAAAATACCGTGATTATGTAAAATAATTCCATCGATACTCTCCCAATCTAAATCTCTACTCATCTCATAAATAGTCTGAGCTAAGATAAATCCAGGCATCACATAGGGAACTATCAAAAAGTTAGGGAAAACCTTTTTGATATTTTCTAAACCTGTTTTAGCGTTTGAGATAGTTACAACAGCATCAGCGTGAGTATGGTCAACAAACTTAAAAGGGATGAGTGCATGAAGTATCGCTTCTACTGATGGATTTGGAGCTGATTTATCTATCATCGCTGCTTTTTGTCCACTTACCATATCACTATCGGAGAGTTTTTCGAGTTTTGCCATCTCTAAAAGAGTGGAGAGTTTAACAGGAGCAAATCCCTCCTCTTTTATGGAGACTAAATCCCAACCACTCCCTTTAACTAAAAGTATATCTTCACCATCCACTACGGTTTTTACAGATGTATTTCCACCTCCATGTAAAACGAGTGCATCACTCTGCCCTAATAGGTTTGATGTATATACTCTCAATTGTAGATCTGTTTTTAAAGTTTTAGCTTTTTTGGTATCATATAAATTTTTCAAATTTTCATCCTAAATATTTGGTTTTATTTTTTGGTAATCTTTCAGAATAAGATACAACAGATCCTCATCAATAGGCTTAGCAACATATCCATCCATACCCAGTTTTAAAAATCGATCCTTATCACCAATCATAGCATTTGCAGTAAGTGCTATGATTGGTGTGCATCTATCTTTATATTTTTCTTTGATAACTTTCATAGCCTCTATCCCATTCATATTTGGCATATTTTCATCCATAAGTATTAAATCATGTATATTTGGATTATAGATATCTACTGCTTCTATTCCATCATTGGCTATATCACACGTTAAACCAAACTCTTCTATCAACATTTTCACTAACATCTGATTTGTTTTATTATCTTCAACTATAAGAATATGTCCAGTTAAGCTACCCTCTTTATTTTCTTCATTTCGTTCTGCTTTTGTTGTCTCAACTCTCCTACCTTCTACTTTCTCTAAAGGGAGTGTTATTTTAAATATAGAGCCTTTAGCTTCTTGTGATTCTAACTCTATTGTTCCATCCATTAGTTCTACTAGACTTTGAGTGATACTAAGTCCCAAGCCTGTACCACCATACTTTCTTGTTGTTGTCCCATCGGCTTGTTGAAATGGTTTAAATACTCTATCCTGTATCTCTTTATTCATACCTATACCGTTGTCTGAAACGGTTATGATAAGTGAATTATCCTTATAGTCTCCACTAAACTTTATCTGCCCACCTTTAGGAGTGAACTTCACCGCATTTGAAACCAAATTCAAGCATATCTGCTGAATCCTGACCCAGTCTCCAAAATATGTAGTTTGCAATGCATCAGCTATATGCATCTCAAAATAGAGTGTCTTTTTAGCTGTTAGCCCTTCAATTTGTTGCAAAAACTCAACTAGTTCTTCATATGCATTAAACTCAAAAGGCTCTATTGTAAAACTAGAGTCCTTTATCTTTGAGAGATCTAGTATGTCATTTATCAAGTGTAACAAAGATTTAGAACTCGTATGAATTTGTCTTGAGAGTAAGACTAATTCTTTATCTCTTTGTTTTTTATTTAAAATGGAACTAAAACCAATAATTGCATTAAGGGGAGTACGTAGTTCATGGCTCATCTTTGCTAAGAAATCTGATTTTACACTATTTGCAAGTTCTGCTTTCTCTTTTGCTTTAAGTAGTTCTTTCGTTCTAGTTTCTACTTTATTTTCCAACTCTTCTTTATTCTTAAGTAGGAGTTCATTCTGTGATTGAATCGTTGATATTTTTTCATCTATGGATTGACCCATTGCAATAAAACTATCTTTTAAATAAGAGATTTCATCATAATTTTTTAAATCTGACGAATCTATTTTATCTGTAGTCATCTCTTTTACTAAGCGTATCAATTCTATAATGGGCTTTGAAAAATGTTTAGAAATATAAAAAATAATTAAAACTAAAAGAGTTAAAAAGAGAAAAGTAAAAAATATATCTCTTTTCATCTGTTGATAAAGTTCTGCAAATATATAATCTTCATCTACTTCTATAATTAAAAACCAATCAGCAGACTCGATAGTAGTATAAAATAGCCATTGATTACTGCGATTATTCCAGATATCAGATTGAATAAAGCCTCTCTTGTTTGATAAAATTGTATCTGCATGCTTTTTAAGTGTTTTATCATTTAACTTTTCTGCCTCTTTATAAATAGACTTATTTATAAGCTCTTTTTGTGAACTAAAAACAAAGGTTCCTTTTTTCGTAAGTACGCTAAATCGTATGTTTTCATTATCTCCAAGACTTAGTTTCTTTTGCAAATGCTCAAGTGGAATATCGATAGTTGTTACACCATAAAACTTATTATCTTTTTTGAAAGCTGTGGCGTAGGTTGCCATCAAAATATCACCTGCGCCATCATCAAAATATGGCTCTGTCCAAATAGGCTGAGAACTGCTTCTTGGTGTATGCCACCACTCCCAACGATCTTGAGTATAGTCAAAACCTACTTTTGCAAGATCCATAAACTTTAAAGATTCTTGATTTATTCCATCTTTACCACGGTACACATAGGGACAAAAAAGTGAACGATTTGAATCATATTTAAATGGTTCAAAAGAGACGACACCACCATATACAAGAGAACTTTGTAAAACATTATCTTTTAAAATATCATAGATTTCATTTTCAGTTAGCTTTGGATAGTGTTCTAAAAATCTAGCTGTTGTTTCAGCTATCATTGCTACTTCTCTTAGACGACCATCAAATTTATTAGCATAGGTCAATGCCACTTTTGAAATTTGTTCTTTTGCGTTATGAGTTATTAAAGATTTAAGATGAAAAAGGTTGTGCATAGCAGATACAATATAGATTAGGATAATAGGTATTGCGATATAAAGTAACATTCTACTTCGTATAGATAGATGCACAACCTTTCCTTTAGATAATCTTTACATTCATCAATGTTTTTAAAATATCTTCATAGAGAGCAATATATAAACTCTCATCAAAAGAGATAGTATAAAACATTGTTCCGATAAGTGCATACAGCAGAACCGTTCCTATCATATTGTTTTTATCAAATAGTTTAAGAGCTGTTCCAAATGAACGTTTTATCTCCATACCATAGAGATTGATACTATATAATTCATCTAAGATAAGATGTATCATAAATCCAAAAAAGATAAAAAAACCAGCAAAAAGTGAAAAAGTTTTATCTACACCAGAAAAATTATAGAATATAAAAATAGTAAGCTGTGCAAAAAAGATACCCATAGGAATAGAGTGAAACAATCCTCTATGAGAGGTAATGGAAAGAAATGTTTTAAAAAAAATATAATGAAGTAAAAAACTTGAAATCACCCATATTCCAACGATAGAGACGATAGATAACAGATTTGGTATCGATAATAAGACAATTAAAGGTAAGAATATAGAACTCATCTTAAATACTATCTGTGTTGGTTTTGAGTGATTAGAATCAAGATCAGGTAACATCGTTCCAAAAATCCCTAAAGATAGTGCTATAAGAGATTCACTAACATTTAATAACCCTGAAGAGTGTAAAGGTACTATTATAAGACCTGTTGATACCACTGCTACATTTATATGTTGTTCAAATGATGCCAAACTTAATTCCTATTTATAGAGTTATAATATATAAAATGATATTATCAAATCCTAACTTAAAATAAGAGCTACCATGAATAAAAAATCTTTTATAAAAGTATTGTTATTAACTGTTTTTTTAACTGTTATCACAGCTTGTACAAGTGATATAGATGATGATACTAATACAACTGCAGATATAGTTGACAATACTATTGTCTCACCTATCAATAGAGTTACAGTCAATGAAAATACAATCAATGTTATAACACTTGTTTCTAATACCGATACAACTTTAACACTCTCTGGCAGTGATGCCAGTAAATTTAAGATAAGTGGTTCAAGTCTCATTTTTCAAACAGCTCCAGATTATGAAACTGATAAAGAGAAATATTATATAACACTTACCCAAACACAGAGTGATGGTATTAAAAAAGAGCAAGATTTTATTATTACTATAATAGATACTAATGATAATTTTCCCATTTTTAAGAATGAAAATAATATCTCTATAAAAGAGAATCGTACAGCTGTTTTAGAACTTGATGTCAATGATGAAGATTATAATTCTACTCTTGAGTATTCCATTAAAGAGGATGCTTTTGATAGCTCTCTCTTTGAGATTGATGATAATGAGATAGTTTTTAAAGATGCTCCAGATTATGAAAAACGAACACTCTATACAGTTACAGCTATTGCTGATGATGGAAACAATACTACACAACAACTTATTACAGTTAATATTATTGATGTAGCAGACATCATCCCTGTTTTAAGTAACTTTCAAAAAATCATTTCAGAAGATGTTGAAAACAATACTACAATTGGTAATATCAAAATTATCGAAGTTGGAGATACAAATATCTCAAATATGTTACTAAGTGGTGATGGTAATGAGAGTTTCATCATCTCACTAGATGGAAATGTTAGCGTTGCACTTGATGCAAAACTCGATTATGATAATGGTATTAAAAGATATAATTTGGAACTGATCGCAACCAATGAAGCTGGAGAGAGTAACAGTACAGATGTAAATATCACACTTACAAATGTTATAGATGAAGTAGCGATACTTAATGATATAAATGTTTCTATAAAAGAGAATGCTTCAAGCAGGGATATAGTAGGTCAGATAAGTAAAGTTTATGAGGGGGATAGCTATATTTCAGAGATAAAACTACTTGGTGATAGCAATGAGATATTCGATGTTGATCCAAGTGGTTATATCTCTCTTGCAAAAGAGAATGTTTTAGACTATGAAACAATAAAAAACTACTATTTCACCGCTATCGCTACAAATGAAGCTGGAGATAGTCAAGGTGTAGATATCAATATCAGCATAGAGGATTATATAAATAATCCTTTTCAAACTGC
>JAYEGK010000007.1:0-21170 GCA_034716265.1 Campylobacterota bacterium | reverse complement strand
CTCAAAAAAACAGTGCTTATGGCTCTTGTGTTTCTATATATGGTGACTATATTGTAGTCGGTGCAAATGGTGAATATAGTAACTATCAAAATGAGGGATCAGCTTATATATATAGAAAATATCAAGATGGAACATTCTTTGAAGTTGATAAAATTCAAGCAAGTGATGCATCAGAGGGTAACCATTTTGCAAAAGCAGTTGCTATATATGGAAACTATATAGTAGCAGGGTCTCCAAATGATACACAAGATACTGGAAGTGCTTATATATTTCAAAAAAAATCAGATACAAGTGTTGTTGAAATAGCTAAAATTCAAGCTGATGATAAAGAGAAGTTGGACCTATTTGGCGATGCAGTATCTATAAGTGGAAACTATGTAGCAGTTGGAGCACCGATGGAGGATACAACTTATGAAGATGCTGGATCAGTTTATATTTTTCAAATCGATGCAAATAATGATCTTACACAGATTGCTAAGATTCAAGCAAATTATCCAAAGAAAGAGGATTATTTTGGTAGTTCAGTTGCTATCTATGGAAACTACATCATAGTTGGTACTCCAAATGAGGATTCAACAGCAGATAACGCAGGAAGTGCCTATCTCTTTAAGATAACTACTGATGGAGTAAAACAGATAGAACAACTTCAAGCAGATGATGCACAGCAAAATGATTATTTTGGTAGCTCTGTTTCTATAACCGATGGCTATATCTTTATTGGTGCGATTGGAGAGGATACGAAAACTAATAATGCAGGAGCTGCGTATCTATTTAAGCTCAATACCAATGATGATACTGTGGTACAAATAGCAAAGATACAAGCTGATGATGCAGAGCAAAATGATGCCTTTGGCAGTAGCCTTTCAATAGATGAGAACTATATGGTAGTGGGTGTTCAAACTGGTAGTAGTTATAGCTTTAAAAGAGAATCTGATGATGAGAACAATGTTACTCAAATCAATAAAATCAAAGCTTTTGATAAAGAGTTAGATGATGGTTTTGGAACTTCTGTATCGATAAGTGGTGATTATATAGTTGTTGGTGCATATAAAGAAGACTCAAGAGCAAATAATACTCAAAGTGCCTATCTATTTTATATGGAACCTATGGAAAAACCTCATATATATAATAAGATAAACAATATAAGTTATGATGAACCATTTTCAAAAACTATTATCGATAGTTTTCAAGCTGCAACTCCTACTGGTGGAGCAGTAACATTCACTATTAATGGTGAAGATAATAGTGCTCTTATATTTTCAGAAAACATCCTCCATTTTAATGAAAAAGCAGATTATGAAGTTCCAAAAGATGATGGTGGAGATAATAGATATCTCGTCAATATAGTTGCAACAGACAATAACGATAAGGTTAGCGATTTTGATATGGAGATAGATGTAAAAGATAGAAAATATTTAGATTTAGCTAAGAACTATGCAAGTGATGCTCAAAGTAGTGATGAATTTGGTAGTTCTATATCTATGAGTGGAGATTATATAGTTGTTAGTAGTTATAAAAAAGATAATCATAGTGGTAAAGTTTATCTTTATAAAAAAGATTCCGATGGAACAGTAGAAGAGATAGCAAAATTTCAAGCTGAAGAGAGTGAAGAGAGAACTAATTTTGGAATATCTGTATCTATAGATGGGGATTATATTGCAGTTGGATCAAATGAAAAAGATACTGATGAAACCGAAGCAGGTGTCGTTTATCTTTTTAAAATAGAGTCTGATGATGTATCACAAATTGCTAAATTTCAAGCTGAAGATAGTGAAGAGTATGATAAATTTGGAACGTCTATCTCTATTTTTGGGGATTATATAGCAGTTGGTTCACCAAATGATGATGTAGATGCAAAAAATACAGGAAGTGGCTATCTATTTAAAAGAAACTCTGATGATGAAAACAATGTCACTCAAATCGCTAAATTTACAGCTAATGATGCAGAGGAGAAAGATCTTTTTGGAACTGCTATCTCTATAAGTGGTGATTATATCATAGTTGGTTCACCAGATGAAAATACAACAGCAGATTATGCAGGAAGTGCCTATCTTTTTAAAAGAGAGTCTGACGATGAGAACAATGTCACTCAAATCGCTAAAATCCAAGCTAATGATGCTGCAGTTAACAACCATTTTGGAAAGGCTGTTTCCATTGATGGTAACTATTTTATAGTGAGTTCCGTAGGAGAAGATAATAATGCAGGTAGCGCTTATCTCTTTAAAAGGGAGTCTGATGATGAGAACGATGTCACTCAAATCAGTAAAATAAAAGCTAATGATGCCAAAGATGAAGATAGGTTTGGAACATCTGTTTCTATCGATGAAAACCTCATAGTTATTGGAGCGATAAGCGAAGATATGAAAACTGATAGAACTATCTTAAACTCAGGTGCAGTATATATCTTTCAAAGAGAGAGTGAAAGTGATGATGTTACTCAGATAGAAAAGTTGAAGGCTGAAGATGCAGAGGAAGATGATAACTTTGGTATTGCTGTAGCGATAGAGGGTAACTGTATAGTTGTTGGTGCAAGTAGTAAAGATACACAAGATGGAAGAGACAGTGGAACTGTTTATAGTTTCATCAAGGATGAAGAGTAAAAACCGTGTTTAACACGGTTTTTAAATTAACCTATCTCTAAACAATCAGAGATAGAGTAAAGACCAGCTTTTTTATCTGCTAACCAGCTCCCTGCTCTTATCGCACCTTTACTAAAAGTATTTCTAGATGTTGCGGTATGATTAAGTTCTAAAAACTCTCCATCATTATAAAAGCCAACAGTGTGACGACCAACAATATCTCCACCACGAAGAGCCATAACAGCTATCTCATTTTCACTACGCTCCCCTATGTTACCATCTCTACCACTAATACGAACATCATCTATGTTTAATTGACGACCAGCTGCAGCAGATTCACTTAAAGTTAATGCTGTTCCACTTGGTGCATCTTTTTTATGTTTATGGTGCATCTCCACTATCTCTATATCAAATCCCTCTAAAGCAGCTGAAGCTTGATATACTAATCTATTTAAAAGTGCTACACCTAATGACATATTTGTTGCATAAAGAATAGGCATAATTGCACTTGCTTCTTTTAAAAGATTTAGCTGATGAGTATTTAACCCCGTTGTTCCAATAACTAATGGTTTAGGAGTTTTTATCGCCTCTTCCAATAATATTTCACAAGCATCAGGCAGTGAAAAATCTATAATAATATCACTAGCATTTAGAAATGATTTCATATCTGCAGTAACTAAAATAGATGGATCTATCGAAAAATCTAAACTATTACGAACATAAACACTACTCACACTCATATTTGAACTCTCCTTTAAATCATCTAAAAGAAGTTTCCCCACTCTACCACTTGCACCAAATACACCAACTTTAATCATCTTCTTACCTTATAATAGTTTCTTTTATGAATAGTAACAAATATTTGATACTGTTTTGATTAAGATAATGTGTTAACTAGAAACACTATTTTTCATTTTTATTAATAAAAGTATTAATAAGAAATCATAAAGATAGATTTAATCATTAGATTTGTATAATTCCTCCAATATAATTTAAAAGGAACTAAATATGGGTAAATATATAGAATTAACTGGTGCAGATTTTGAAGCAACACTTTCAGAGGGTGTATCTCTAGTAGACTTTTGGGCTCCATGGTGTGGACCTTGTCGTATGATCGCTCCTGTAATTGAAGAGTTAGCAGAAGATTTTGAAGGTAAAGCGAACATCTGTAAAGTTAATACTGATGAAGAGCAAGATATCGCTGTTAAATTTGGTATCCGTTCTATTCCAACTATCATGTTCTTCAAAGATGGTGAAATGGTAGATCAAATCGTTGGAGCTCAATCTAAACAAGCTCTTGCTGATAAAATTAACGCTCTTTTAGCGTAGATAAAAACAGAGTACCTAGTGGCTAAGAAAAGAGGTAAAAGCCTCTTATCCCTATCCACTTTACTCGCCTCTTTCTTTGGTGCAGCTATGATAGCTGCCGCCTTTGCTTACTTCAACTACAAATTTTCAGAATATAAGTTTATCGATTTTAAAAAAAATATCTTTTATGAAAAAAGTGATATATTTACTCCATCAGAGGAAAAATATATTGTTGTTTTTTACTCCTCTAAAGAGAAAGAAACTATGGATTTACTAGCAGATGTCAATCTTAATATTCCTATTATTGCTATTGACTATTACAATAGAGTACGAGAAAACAGTAAAAATACAACTTTTTTAAGAAGTGGAACACAAACATCTTTAATGTTTATTCAAAGATTTAATATCTACAACTCACCCTCTATATTTTTCATAAAAAAACATCAGAACTCTCTTTATAAACAAGATAGTATGATTCGAAAACTCGACAATTTAAAAGAGTTAGTCAAAGAGAGTAAAAATCTTTAACTATCCAAATGCTTTTTGTATATCTTTTAAAAATCTTTCAGCCAGTGTCTCGTTGGATATATCTTTTGCATCCACATCGTTAGCAACTTTAAGATAACAATCTTTATTTAAGAGTGTATGTTTTGCCAATGTTTTAGAAAGATCTGTGATAATCTCTGGTCTATTTTGTAAAATATCTCTTATATCTATCTCCTCGATTTCACATAGTACCGTTTTTGTAATAGTTGTAATTGTCACAAAATATTTCTCATTTGTAAGAAGAGAAAACTCTCCAAATATATCACCAGCTTCTAATGTTTTTAAAAGTTCTTGTTGATTGTTTTCCTCTTTTTCAAGTTTTACTAAACCCTCTAAAATAACATAGAGTGATCTCTTCGTATCATTTTCAGATACAATCACCTCATCTGCTTTTTTGATAATAGTGTTTGAATGTTTTGTAAGTTTTGCTAACTCTTCATCTGTAAAAACCTCAAAAAGAAGTATTCGAGAGAGGATATGTTGCAGATTGTGCTCCTCTTTTATCGGCATAGTTGCTACAAATAGATCCTGTGGATTGTATAGTGGAGTTATTCCAGCTTGATAAAGATGTTTCATAACAGATGTTACAACCCTTGTTCTCATATGATGTTGTAGTAAAAACTCTGGTATCCAATATCGTATCCTATATCTAATACCTCCATCATCTATACCCATTATTACAGCATCTGTTTTTGTATTTTTAAACTTCTCTTCAACAGCTTGTACCGCTGCCGTTAATATCGATATCGCATGAGATGGTTCCACTGAAAAAGCTAGTTTCAACTCGACATATTGCCTATAATACTCATTAGGTCTATTATAATTTTTAATTACCATAGCGATCATAACTTTATTGGGTATTATGTTATAGATATTTGTAGATATAGGTTTAATAGTTGTTGTTCGCCAATTTATATCAACAACTTTTCCTTTTATACCATTTTCAATCTCTATAAAATCTCCTATTTTATAGGGTAACTCTATATTTAATATAATTCCTGAAAATATATCTGTTAAAACATTTTTAAGAAGCAATCCCACAAAAATACTCGCGATACCCGAAGTGATAAATATCCCACCTATGGGAAACTTCAACACAATCGCTAAAATACCAACAACAGTAAAAACAAAAATCATAAAAATTGTTATATCTTTGAGAAGCTTGGGAGTTACAATTTGAAAATAGTTATTTACGACTATCGCCCATAAATTTACAGATTTAGCTAAAAACCACCCTATATTTAACCACAATAAAAGCTCTAAGGCAAGATGCATAATTTCCGATTCAAACGATCTATTAGTTAATAAAACAACACCCACTATTATTAAAATGAAAAATGGCAATAATAATTTTTTTAATTCACTAGCAAACATAACAACACCCCCTCTTTATATATCAAAAATAGTTACCTTTGTTAAAAAAACTATATCATATTATTTTATGAAAAAATACAAAGAGTTCCTTTATAAATAAGATTGTATCATACATCAAAAGATGAAATTCACTATAAGTAAGGAAATATATTATGATATTAGATTGTGCAATTATCGGTGGTGGACCTGCTGGTCTTACTGCTGGACTTTATACAACTCGCGGTGGTTTAGAAAATGTAACTATGTTTGAAAAAGGTATGCCTGGTGGTCAAATTACCTCTAGTAGTGAGATAGAAAACTATCCTGGTGTGACTGGTGATATTACAGGTATGGATCTGATGATGCCATGGCCCAAACAGTGTCAAAAATTTGGTCTAAAGCATGAGATGATAAATATTATTCGAATAACAAAAAGTGATAATATCTTTACTATCCATAAAGAGGATGGTTCAACTCAAGATGCACATAGTGTTATTATAGGAACAGGTTCCTCTCCTCGTCATGCTGGTTTTAGTGGTGAAGATGAGTTCTTTGGTCGTGGAGTAAGCAGTTGTGCAACTTGTGATGGTTTTTTCTATAAAGGAAAAGAGGTTGCTGTTGTTGGTGGTGGCGATACTGCTTTAGAGGAAGCACTCTATCTTGCAAAAATCTGTTCTAAAGTATATCTTATTCATAGACGTGATACATTCCGTTCAGCTCCAAATACAGTAGCACGTGTTGAAAAAACTGAAAATATTGAGATTATTTTAAACTCTGCTCCACAAGAGGTTTATGGTGATGCGATGGGTGTTACGGGTATAAAAGTTAAAAATAACAGTGGAGAAATTAGAGATATCTCAGTTCCAGGCGTATTTACTTTTGTAGGAAATGATGTTAACAACCAAACTTTAATCCAAGAAGATGGGAGCTTTTTATGTGATATGAATGAGCAAGGTCAAGTTCTTGTAAATATCAATATGAAAACATCAGTAGCTGGACTTTATGCAACAGGTGATATGAGAGTAGATGCTCCAAAACAGGTTGTAAGTGCAGCAGGAGATGGTGCAGTCGCCGCACTTCAAGTTATCTCCTATGTTGATGAGTTATTAAACTAATAATTTGTATAATAACACCAAATATTTCAAGGGTTTTATATGAAACTAGTTATAACTGATGGTGAGATTGGTGTTCGACCTCCTGTTACTAAACCGCATCCAGGTTTTTTAGCAGAAGTTGGTGAAGAGAGATTTAAAAAATTGGTCTATGACCATTATACTCTAATAGAAAAAAGTGATATTGCATTTTTGTTCCCTATTTTCGATGAAGATGATTTTGAAGATGCTAAAAAACATGCTTTTGATTTTCTAATAGAAATTTCAGGTGGACCCGATTATTTTACTCAAAATCGTGGGAGTCACCAAATGGTCGGTCGACATGCTCCATTTCGTATCGATGAAGCTGGACGTAAAAGCTGGTTAGCACTATATGCTCCTCTTTTAGAAGCACTTGTAGATGAAGGAATTAGTGAAGAGTATATTCAATCATTTTGGGATTATTTAGATATTTTTTCTATGTGGTTGGTAAATACACAAACACAATAACTCTTACAAAAACTTGACATTGCATATCAATATAGTGTAAAATTCTAACACTAAAAAGATATGCAAGGTATCTTATTAAATCTCCCCTCTCTTTTCAAATAATCCTAACTAACTAAGGCAGTTAATATATGAGTGAAACTACTCCATCACAACCTCGCAAAAACCCAAAACAAAACTCTAAAAATAAATCACGTTCACATACACCTGTAAAAGGTGCTACTATCGATGAACTTCGTATTCTTGATATAGAAGTTTTAGTTGCAATGGCAGCTGAACTTAAAGTTGAACATCCAAACGAAATGAAACGTCAAGATATTATCTTTGAAATATTAAAAGCTCAAACTGCTCAAGGTGGTTTTATCCTGTTTAGTGGTATTTTAGAGATTATGCAAGATGGTTATGGTTTTATCCGCTCTATAGATAAAAGTTTTAACGATTCGATAAATGATTCTTATGTTTCAAATACTCAAATAAGAAGATTTGCTCTTCGTAATGGAGATGTTGTAACAGGTCAAGTTCGTCCTCCAAAAGATCAAGAACGTTATTATGCTCTTATCAAGATAGAAGCGGTAAATGGTCTTCCACCTGAAGAGAGTAAGAAACGTCCCCTTTTTGAAAACCTTACACCACTCTATCCATTAGAGCAGATTAAGTTAGAGTACCGTGAAAAAGGTTTAACAGGTCGTATGCTTGACCTTTTCTCTCCTATTGGTAAGGGACAACGTGGTCTTATTGTTGCACCTCCAAGAAGTGGTAAAACAGAACTTTTAAAAGAGATTGCTCATGGTATCTCAACAAATCATGCAGATATAGACCTTATGGTTTTACTTGTTGATGAACGCCCTGAAGAGGTTACAGATATGGAGAGAAGTGTTAAAGGTGAAGTATATAGTTCTACTTTTGATATGCCCGCAAAAAACCATGTTAAAGTAGCCGAGATGGTTATAGAAAAAGCAAAACGTAGAGTGGAGATTGGACAAGATGTTGTAATCTTACTTGATTCTATCACTCGTCTTGCTCGTGCTTACAATACTGTAACACCATCAAGTGGTAAGGTACTCTCTGGTGGTGTTGATGCAAATGCACTTCATAAACCTAAACGTTTCTTTGGTGCTGCTCGTAACATCGAAAATGGTGGAAGTTTAACTATCATCGCCACTGCACTTGTAGATACTGGAAGTCGAATGGATGAAGTTATCTTTGAAGAGTTTAAAGGTACTGGTAATATGGAAGTTGTTCTTGATAGAAAAATCGCAGAGCGTAGAATCTTTCCAGCTATCGACATCCTTAAATCTGGTACTCGTAAAGATGAGTTACTTATCGGTAAAGATACACTACAAAAAGTATTTATTCTTCGTCAGATGCTACATAAACAAGACAATGAAGTTGAAGCTCTTAAATTTATCTATAGCACTATGGGTAAAAAAGAGACAAATGCTGAATTTTTAGAAAGTATGAACACAAAGTAGTTATATTGAACGGTGTCTCTTTATTTGCCAATGTTGGTATCGCTGAAACCTATATTCATAACCATAATATAGATATTGTCGTAGCTAATGAACTCCTAGAAAATCGTGCTAGATTTCATAAAGAGAACCATCCAAACTGTACTCCTATTGTTGGTGATATTACCAACAAAGAGATTTATAATAAAATTTTAGAGACCTCTAAAAAAAATAACTGTGAATTTTTAATCGCTACACCCCCTTGTCAAGGTATGAGTGTAGCAGGAAAGATGCAAGAAGATGACCCTAGAAACTCTCTTATAAAACATGTGATAGAACTTACTCTTGATCTCAAACCAAAACATATTTTAATAGAAAATGTTCCTGGAATTTTAAAAACATATCTTTGGGTTAATGGTACTAAAACCAAAGTTATCGACTATATAAAAGAGTCTCTTAATCAATACTATGTAAACTATCAAGTTGTAGATAGTGCAGATTTTGGTACAGCTCAAAGTCGTAAACGTGCAATATTTCTTATCTCAAATGTTGCTAAATGGGAGTTTCCTAAAACACAACAACGGATTACTGTCAAAGAAGCTATATCACATCTTCCTAGTTTAGAGAGTTCCCAAAACTCGATGATACCGTATCATAATGCTAAAGAGCATAACAAAAGACATATCTTTAGTCTCAAACATACTCCAAGTGCTAAAAGTGCCCTCCACAATGAGATCCATTATCCAAAAAAAGAGGATGGTACACGTATTAAAGGGTATGCAACAACCTATAAACGTATCGATTGGGATAAACCAGCACCTACTATCACTATGGCAAATGGTTCAATATCTTCTCAAAACAATGTCCATCCAGGAAGACTCCAAAGAGATGGTACCTACTCAGATGCTCGTGTTTTAACATTAAAAGAGATATTTATCTTAACTGGTCTACCAGATGATTGGCATCCACCAAAGTGGGCAAGTGAAAATCTTATTCGACAGGTGATTGGAGAGGGAGTTCCTCCTCGTCTTATAGATGCTCTTTTAACTACTATTCCTAAGTAGCTTTTTATCTCCTCAAATCCTCATAGATGGCAAGCCCCTGGAAATGCAAAAGGGTTTAACACTACAATAGGAGATACCACTCCAAAAATAAAAAATAGAATAAACCTTAACAATAGAACTATTGGAACCCTTAAATATATAAAAGAGAGATCTAACAAAGATGGGTTTATAAGTGAAGAGAGATTAAAACTTGAACTTAAGGAGTATCTTTACAATAATTTTAGTGAAGAAAAAACAGATAGTTTAGTGACTCACTTCTATAAACCTGCCCTCTTTTATGGTTTTATCGTTCGAGATATCGATTATAATCTCTCTTTGAGTATAGAGGGTAATCTCTTTGTAAATAGCTATGAAAAAGGAGACTTTTACAACTCCAAACGTATTTTAATCAATCAACTTGATAATACAATCTATCCAAATAGTGCTACTCCAGATGTTAAAAACCTAAAGCTTTTTCCATTTAGAATATTTTTTAAACTCCTTTTAGAGAATAAAAAACTCTCCTCTAGCTTTATGAAAGAGAAACTAATATATATAACAAAATATAGTGATTTAAAAAACTATCAAAAAACTCATAATCTATTGGATATCCCTGATGACAACTATTATGAAAAATTCAATAGTTGGATTATCAACTCTTTGGTAGATATGCAGATATTGGAGCTAAAGTATAAATATCTATCGATAAACAAAGAGATTGAAAATCATATAGTATCGCTCTATAATAACCTAGAGTATAGTGATATGTTTTTTGATGATCTGATTTGTGAGTTAAATAAAGAGGTTGCAGATAAACGAGTTAAAAGAGATAGTTCACTCATCTTAAAAGTAAAAGAGAGAGATCAATTTAGATGTGTTATCAGTAAAGATCATACAACTTTTTACTCAAAAGGAAACCCTTACATAGAAGCACATCACATTATCCCTATGTTTCAACAAAAAAATTATAGTTTTAAACTTGATACTTTAGAAAATATTATCTCTTTGTGTCCAAACTGTCATAGAGAGATCCATTTTAGCGATAATAAACAGGAGATATTGGAAAAAATATTTAAAATAAATAGTGCCCAGATGAGTAAAAACCAGATAGATTTAAATGATTTTTATAAGATGTATTCCTGCTTTTAAAAATATTTAACTTTTTCAATAAGATATAACGACTTTTTCAATAAGATATAACAAACAGATAAAGAGGAATCAAAAATGACAAAAACTTTACTAAAAAATATCAACTCAATCCCAGCATTACCAGAATCTATTCAAGCTGTTGAGCGTGTTTACCAAGATGAAAATTCAACATTTCAAGATATGCAACAAGCTATCGAAAAAGATCCCCTTTTAACAGCTGACTTGATAAGAGTTGTAAATTCGCCAATGTATGGTATGGTAACTCAAATTACAGATGTCAAGCGTGCGATATCTCTTTTAGGTAAAGAGTCTGTTAGAACTTTTATTTTGGCTAATGCAGCCAATAGTTTTACAATTGACCTCTCTCCATATAATATGAAACCAGAGGAGTTTAAAGTTGCCTGTGATAAACAATTAGCACTTATGATTAACTGGGTTGCTCGTCGAAATCCAAAATCTTTAGCACAACTTGGACCTGCTTCCTTTCTCGTTGATTTAGGACGTATTATTATCTCTAAAACTCTTATTGAAGATGGTAAGGCAAAAACTATTCAAGAAGCTATTGCGAAGGGAAGTGATGTTTCCCAAGCGGAAAAAAAAGCTTGTGGTGCACAAACAACAGATGTAACAGCAACTCTCTTTAGACACTGGAATTTTGATCCAAATATTATCCATATTATCCGTTATAGTGATGATCCAGAGGGAACTATAGATGAGGATAGAGAGATGGCAGCAAAACTCAAAGTTGTGCGAGAGACCATTTTACCAAATGGTGATATTACAGAAGAGTCGATTGCCAATGCTAAAGAGACGATAGAGGAGTTTGAATTGGATTTAGTAAGCTATGAAAAAGCCCTAGAAAAGATTTTAAATAGTTAGGTTGATATGAAGAAAAAAACAAAAATTTTAGCAACTATTGGACCAGCTTCCGATTCACTTGAAGTGATTGAAAAACTTATACGAGCAGGTGTGAATGTTTTTCGTTTAAACTTCTCACATGGCTCCTATGATTCACATCTTCAGGTGTTAAATAATATTCGTCAAGCTGAAAAAAATACAGGTCTTTTAACGGGTATCCTCCAAGATATTAGTGGTCCAAAGATTCGTATAGGTAAATTAGAGGAGGATTTTAAACTAAAAAAAGATGATACGATTGAGTTTTTTAAAGAGGATATTTTAGGAAAACAGATAGCTAAAAATCACTATATAACCTCTATCAATCAACCTACAATACTTACTCAACTTCAGATAGATGAGCAGATCTATCTTTATGATGGAATGATTCGAACTACTGTTATCGATACATCTTCACAAAGTATCAAGGTTCGTGTAGAAAACGATGGAACTCTCTCCTCAAAAAAAGGGGTTAATTTTCCAAACACTCGACTAGGGATAGATGTATTAACAACAAAAGATAGAAAAGATATGCTGTGGGGGATTGAAAACAGTGTAGATTTTATGGCTATATCCTTTGTTCAAGATGCCAACGATATGATAGAAGCTAAAAATATCATCTCACAACATAATGCAAATATTCAACTTTTTGCAAAGATAGAAAAGTTTGATGCTGTTGAAAATATAGATGCTATTTTAAAGGTCAGTGATGGGATTATGGTTGCACGTGGTGACTTAGGAATAGAGGTTCCCTACTTTGAAGTTCCTGCTCTACAAAAGATGCTGATTCAAAAAGCTAATGAAGCCTCTAAAGCTGTCATAACAGCGACACAGATGCTTCTCTCAATGACACAAAAAGAGACAGCTACTCGTGCAGAGATAAGCGATATAGCAAATGCTGTTATAGATGGTACCGATGCTGTTATGCTCTCAGAAGAGAGTGCCGTTGGTATCAACCCTGTTTTAGCTGTTGAGACTATGGTAAATACTATCCAAGGGAGTGAAAAAATCTACCCATTCAATAAACATAATAAATTTAGGATAGATGATGCAACAGATAGTATAAATGCAGCAGCTGTAAAACTCTGTGAAGATACTGATGCTTGGGGTCTTATCGCATTAACAGCTTCTGGTTCATCTGTACGAAAACTTTCACGTTATCGTCCTCGTAGAGATATCTATGCAGTAACTCACGATGATAAAGTTGCTAGATTTTTGACAATCTGTTGGGGAGTTGTTCCCGCATTTATGGTTAAAGAAAACTCCCTAGGTCAGATGATGAGTGAGGTGATGAACCAAGGAATAGAGCGTAATGTTTTAAAACTAAATAAGAGTTATATTCTTACCGCAGGTGACCCTGTTGGTGTTGCTGGAAGTACAAATATGATCCGTATCTTACGAGAACATGAGATGCTTTTTTTCAAATCTTTATAACTTTATCATACAAAGCCCCTCTAGTTAAGGCTTTGTAAATATTATCTAACTTCTCTTTTATAAGATAAAAATTCTCATTTTTTGTAACATTATCTACTTCAAGATAGAGCCTTTTATTTATCTCTATCATCACAGATTTAACACGAAAATCTTTACCCCAATAGTTTGTAGGGACTAAACTTCCTTCATAGGGTATATTTATTCCTATATCGTACTCTTTAAACTCCTCTTTTATAATAGCTATAACTGCATCATCTTTATGATTTTTCTCAAAACCGATACAGATATCTGGTAGATGAAGATTTTTATTATGAAACCAATAACGTTCATCTGAAAATGAGTGACAATCGATAACTGTACATCTATTATAAAGTTTAAGATTTTGAGCTGTTTTTTCATTTAACTCTTTATGATGCGCTTCAAAATATTTTCTAATACTATTTTTATTTTTTATCGTTCTCAAAGGCTTTTGAGAGAGGATAGCATTCTCATAAAACCATCCTAACCTATACTGCTTATACATACTTTCCACACTATCATCACCAAACCTCTCTGGATCAAAAAAGAGTCTTGAGTAAACACTTTTTACACCACCAAAGGAGTTAAAAAGAGTGTTGAAAAGCTCATCACTATAAAGGTCTGCATATTGATATATATTATCATTTAATTCATCTTTAGATAGTATATAATCATCCAAATAGTTTTTTGGAATATCTGTACCACAATGAGGAAGATGGATTAGATAATGTTTACTCATCTATGGCGTCTCAACAAAACCTCTTTCTCTCTCTTTTTCCATAGTTTATAGATATCTTCATAATCAATTTTATTGATTCGTCCTAAAGATCTTGCTCTTTTAGAGTTGTTTTTTTCATATCGTGTACCCGATGCTTTAAGAGAGTTATCTATAATTTTTGCATACTCAAAATTTTTACTCTCTTGATTATATTTTAAAATCTCTCCATCATCTGTTTCTATCCAGTTGAGATATTGATTTCCCTGTGCTTTTGCTTTAAAAACTGTTCCATCACCATTTTTAAAATCTCTCATTTTTTGATATGCTGGTGCAGATAGGAGATTTGATATGATGAAGATAAAGAGTAGTAAAATTTTCATAAAAGAACCTTAATGTATATTGAGGGTCATAGCAGAACCTCTTTGTGAAATATTTGTAATCAATGTAGAAAAGGAGTTTTTATTCCCCTCATAATAGAGTGCATTTTCATTACCACCATCTCCATAATAATCGATATCACCATCAACTGCCTCAACTAAGTCCACACCCTTATTAGCTGTATCACTATTGACACTATTCTCATCGATATAATTTTTAGTTAATTTTGTTTCATCGATTTTCCAGATAGCGATACCACCATCAAAAACACCACCTAAAGAGTGAAGAGATCTATCATAACCGCTATTATTTCTATTTTCTAAAAGATAATAACTATCTGTATCTATAGGAATTTTAACGATATTGTATTGAGCTGAAGCACTCTCATAAAGAGTTGCATTACTTTTTTGCTCTATCGGTTCTATCCAGTTATTGTAAACTTTACTCCAAGCACTAAAATGTGTTGGAGTATTTCCAGCATACTCAACTTCATCTTTTGTAGCCCATGTTCCAGAACCCATTATTCCAAAAAAACCTATCCCTCCACTATTAGGATTGTATGTATTATACAAATCGGGTAAATTAAAAGTGGAATGCCCCAATTCATGAGCAATAATTCCTATCGTAGCATCATGTGGTTCAGCACTATTATGTTTCTCTCCAAAAACTGCAAAGTTTCCATTATGCTCACAATTAAGAAGTGAAACTCTATCCAACACTACACTCCCTACATCTGAAGATAAACAACTTTGATGTCCCCATATGCCATATGTTACATGCCTACCCTCATAAGCATCCTCGTACCCCGCTGTTATAAAGGTGATAATCAACTCATCAGGAGTAATAAAACTATCTTCATTTTCATCAAAACTTGAAAAATCTAGAAACTGATCTAAAAGTTCCAAAGAGGTTTTAAAGTCGGGATAAACTCTCTGCTCAAAACCATACCTATCAACATTAGCATCTGGATGATTTTTATCTAGAAAAACAGAAGCTACTCCATCATTAACAACTCCACTACTCTCTTGTGCTTTTGAGTATTTAAAACGGTTATTACTTACTTCCATATAGTAATGGTTTAACTGATTATCTGCTTCACCAAAAAGCTTTTCACTCCAAAGAGTATCACTAGAATCAATTTTTATATTATTATAGTTTATTAAAACAGCTAACATAGGTATCGACGATTTTACAGTTGCCGATTTTGCAATGACAGAATCGGAATTTATAAAATCAGATTCTGTAGTTTTTATCTCTGTAAAATCTGTATAGTCACAGCCTGCCAATAGCAACACAGCTAAAAGATAGACACTATTATTTTTCATCAATTCAATCCTTCTTTTCATAGTCCATTTTTCTCTATTATATAAGGAGATAATTAACCAAGATATTAATTCAATATAGATATAATAAAAAATTAATTATAATGAGGGATGTTTTGGATATAAAAGTAAAAAAAAAGAAATTCAGATCTATTAGTAAAAAACTTTTTTTAGTTATTAGTATAAGTACAGTAGCTGTGCTCGGACCATCATTAATGCTTATATTTTTTACTATGTTTGCGGAAAGAAAAGCAGATATAACACATGGACTAGAACTCTCAACAAAGATTATGAGTAAAAATTTAGCAGTTAGTGTTGATTTTGGATTAATTGAAGATGCTCAAAATATATTAAAAACATTAAGTTTTAATAAAAATATAGATGCTGCTTTAATCTATTCCGATAGAGAGACTCTCTTTACTTCCTATACTACAGATAATATGACTGAAACTTCTGCACAATCCCTTATAGATAAGTTTTTAACTAAAGAGAACTTTTTAGAAGATATAACAGATAATGAAACGCAACATATTATTGCATGTAGAGCAATTTATATGGAGGAAAATGAGGATACTTTAGGCACTTTTTGTATTATTTCAAATAAAAAAGAGTTAGAAGCAGCTTATTTTAAAATATTCTCTTTAATTGTAATAATTTTTATTTTATCTTTGAGTGCAGTATTTATTGTAGCTAAAAAAATAGAGCATATGTTTATTCTTCCTATCTTTCAGATGAAAGATGCTATGCAAAAAGTAACTTTAAATAATGACTACGATATAGATATTCAAGCAAAAGAAAATGATGAATTTAAAATTCTCTTTGATGGTTTTACAAGTATGTTGAGCACGATAAAAGGGCTTATCATAAAGGTTCAAGATGAACAAAAATTTACCCAAACTCTTTTGGATTCTCAAGAACAGATAATCATAACTACTGATGGAACAAAAACCACAGACGTTAATAGCTCATTTTTAACTTTTTTTGATATAGATTCACAAGAGGAGTTTCAACATAACTGTATCTGTGAAACTTTTGATCCTCAAGCAGGGGATGAATATCTACAGATGAAAATAGCAGACCTCAACTGGGTAGATTATATAATCCAAAACCCAAAGTTAACTCATAAGGTACAGATATACAACAAGAGTCAAAGATATATCTTTAGTGTCACAGCAAGTGAACTTCCTGTTGCAAACAGACTTAAAGCAGCTGTATTTACAGATATCACTCTATTGGAAAAAGCCAAAGAGGAGGGAGAGGAGATAAACAAACTTACAAGAGAGTCTATCGAGTATGCTTCACTTATTCAAGGGGCATTAATTCCAGATAACAAAACATTTACAAATCATTTTAAAGATTATTTTGCTATATGGCATCCAAAAGATACAGTTGGTGGAGATATCTATCTTTTTGAAGAGCTAAGAGATAAAGATGAATGTTTACTTATGGTAATAGACTGTACAGGTCATGGTGTCCCTGGTGCATTTGTTACTATGCTTGTCAAAGCTATTGAACGTCAGATTGTAGCAAAAATAAATCATAGTGATGTTATAGTAAGTCCAGCAGATATATTAACTATCTTTAATCAAAATATGAAAAGTCTACTCAAACAAGAGAATAAATATAGTCTTTCAAATGCTGGATTTGATGGTGGAGTACTCTACTATAATAAAAAAGAGAAAATTGTAAAATTTGCAGGAGCTGAAACCCCTCTATTTTATGTTGAAAATGGGGAACTCAATGTAATAAAAGGAAATCGATACTCAGTAGGTTATAAAAAATGTGATATGGATTACATATATAAAGAGCATACTATAGAGATAAAGGATGGTATGCAGTTTTACTTAACAACAGATGGCTACCTTGATCAAAATGGTGGAAACAAAGGTTTTCCTTTTGGAAAAAAACGATTTAAAAATATGATAGAGGAATACCACATCGAAACAATGGCTGATCAACAAGAGGTATTTTTAAATGAGTTGTTAGAGTATCAAGATGATTATGATACAAATGATGATATTACTGTCATTGGATTTAGTGTTTAAGCTATTTCCTCTAGCTTTATCCAAAGACAAGCCTCCCCTAGTTATAATCTTACAATTTTTTTACAGAGGATAGATATGATAACTTTTAGCGAGATGTTACTAAAACTACAAGAATTTTGGATGAAAGAGGGATGTAATATTGTACAACCCTATGATATTCCAGCAGGTGCGGGGACATTTCATCCAGCTACATTTCTTCGTTCATTAGATTCAACTCCTTGGGCTACTGCTTATGTAGCACCATCACGTCGTCCAACAGATGGGCGTTATGGAGAAAATCCAAATAGACTAGGTTCTTACTATCAGTTTCAAGCACTTATCAAACCATCTCCAGATAATATTCAAGAGCTTTATCTTAAATCATTAGAGTATCTAGGACTTGATGTTTCCCAACACGATATACGTTTTATAGAGGATAACTGGGAATCTCCAACTCTTGGTGCATGGGGTCTTGGTTGGGAAGTATGGTTAAACGGTATGGAGGTCACACAGTTCACATATTTTCAACAAGTAGGTGGTATAGAGTGTAATCCTGTTGCAGTAGAGATAACATATGGAACAGAACGTTTAGCTATGTATCTTCAAGGTGTAGATAATATCTTTGATATAGTTTGGAATGAAAATGAGTATGGAAAAACTTATTACAGAGATATCCACAAAGAGAGTGAGATAGAGTTTTCTAAATACAACTTTGAAGTAGCAGATGTAGAGATGCTCTTTAGAGAGTTCAATGATAAATGTGATGAGTGTTTAAAAACATTAGAAGCTGGTCTTCCTCTTCCAGCTTATGACCTTTGTATGATGGCATCGAACACATTTAATATATTAGATGCAAGAAAAGCTATCAGTCAAACAGAACGTCAAAACTATATGCTTAAAATTCGTGAACTTTCAAAAGGGTGTGCAGAGTTATATAAAGCTCAAGAGCCTGAAAGATTGAAAAGAGTTACAGCGTAATCTTATATTTACTCTTTTTTTGATAAGATTCTAATTGCGAAAACTACTTAGTTTATTTATGGAGCGGTGAAAAGCTTTTAGGTTAAAGGATTAATTACCCTTTGACCTTTTTTTTTGCCCTCCTAGATAAACTAAGGGAGATTTTATGAATAAGATAGTTTTCGCATTACTACTTATGTGCATCTTAGCACCTGTGTTACATTAACATAGTCAAGGGGACTTTTTTCCCTTGTCTCCCTTTTTCTCCAGATATCAAAGCTATTTCAATATGATTAGCTCATAAAAATTTAACTAAATCTCTTTAGCAGATTTAGCAAGTTTTGCCCAAGCAGAACTTGTATCTGCATCTATCGATTGCTGATAGGCTACTTGTGCTTCCTCATCTCTCCACAATTTACTATACACACTTCCTAAGAGATATTTTTGTCTTGCTCTATCTGTCTTACTTAAATCCACACTATCTAAAGAGTTTATAACAGCTAATGCTTTTTCAAAATACTCATTACTTATATGTGCTTGATAAAGAGTAAACTCAACATAGGGGCTTTGAGTATATGAAGCTGTTCTTTTTTGTAAATTCATCACATCCGTAGCATATTTTATGATAATATTATCATCTCTTGATTTAACACCTATACCTATAACAGCTACATAACGCTCAATATCTTTATAGGTAATACCAAAAAGTTCTTGCAGTTTATTAATTGTACTTAACATCTTTTGAGAATTTGAAGTTCGCTTATATGTATCAAAAATATATCTATAAATCTCTTTATATTCCCTATTTTTTTGAGACTCTATATCATCCTCTATAAGTATGATAAGGTCTTGTGAACCTGCGATAACATTCTCATATTTACTTTTCATAAAGCTGATTTTTATATCTCTATAAAGCCACTTCTTTCTCTCATCTATATTTTTGGATTTTAGATTTTTATCTATAAGATTTTTAGCGATACTAATATCAGCACCTTTCTCTGCACATAGGTACATCTTTTCATCCCACTTACTAGAGAGTGTTATGTTATACTCATTAGAGGTTCTTAAAGCCTCTTGACAGATATTATGCTTTAAAAAATCTTTTGTCGAACCTATCGCTGCATCTAAAATCATACTATCGATATCACTATGTTTCTCTCTATCTAACGCTAACAAAGAGCTTTTAGAAGCTAAAAGATCACTATACATCCTGTTTTCTAAAAGAAGTTTTGCTTTTTCGTAAACCGCTTTATTTCCAATAGTATCATCTCTATACTCAGATATCAATTCATTATATTTATCTAATTTTATACTCAGATTATCATCAGAGGTTGCAAAGAACATAGCATCTTTTGCGATCTGTATCTCCTCTTCAAAATCTCCATCTTTATACTCATTAAGATATCTATTTAAAGCGACTAAAGCCTCCTGCTTATCCTCTGTCTTTGTCAACCAGATAGCTCTATCTCTTAATAATCTTTCATACTCATCATGTTTTTTATCTATCTCATCTATTATCACTTTAGCCATAGCAGTTGCTGTATTATAATCTTCGTTCTCTGCAAAGATATAGAGCATATCCAATGATTTTTTAAACTCATTCATAAAAAAACTTGGTTGTGCTTTTACTATTTTCATATTATATTTTGCAGATTTTTTCAGATCTGTTGTTCCAGAATAAAAAAGAGCCAAACGATAAGCAGCCGTAGCAGCGACTTCGATACTTTCTGTCTCTTTTAATGCCTTTTTATAAAAAGCTACAGCTTTTGTTGCACCACCTGCTGATTCTAACATCTCACCTTTGTAGATATAGCCCCATTTTGCATATACCGTTTCTTCATGCTCATTAAAAAGTCTATCAAAAAAATAATCTGCATCTATATTTAAACCTATTTTAGAATAAGCATTTGCTGTTAGAGAAAGAACTTCAGGAACATTTTCATCAGAAGAGTATTCTCTTAAATAAACTTTTGAAAACTCAATAACATTATCATAATCATTCAACTGTGCATAAACTCTTATCTGATAAAAAAGTAACTCAGCCTTAAACAGTGAATTTGGATAATCATAAATTACCTCATTTATTAAATTCAAACACTTACTATACTTTTTATTTTTATAGTACTTTTTAATTTTAAGATAATCGGTTACATCTTGAACTTTATTAAGATGTACTGGATTTCCTTTGATATCTAAACCACCTACATAAGGTAGCATATCTTTCTCCATTGTAAATGGAAGGTTTAAACCCTTATCTCTATTTTTAACATTTTTAATATAGGGTAATTTATCTTTATACCCAACAATCATCCAGTGTTTAGAAATTTTTACATTGGGCTGATATACATCTGTCTCATTTATTAGATTAAAAGCCATTGGAAAAAGTTTGATTTTATAGTTT
>JAYEGK010000006.1:0-6746 GCA_034716265.1 Campylobacterota bacterium | reverse complement strand
CCTCTTTAGATGGATCATTTCTTCCTTGTGATTTTTCACTAAGAGCAATTTTATCTATCTCATCTAAAAAGATGATACCACCATCTTCTGCACGCTTGAGAGCTTGGGAGTTGATATTAGTCATATCAAGAAGTTTATTACTAGCTTCAAGTTTGAGTAAAGATTTAGCATCTTTAACTGTAACCTCTTTTGTTTTATCCTCTTTGTTCATCGTTTCAAAAATTTTAGAGAAACTCTCTTGTACTTTTGCCATCTCAGGAGGAAGATTTGTATCATTAAACTCTAAGTTGATTTTATCAAGTTCTAATTCAATGATTTTCTCATCCATCTCACCAGATTCTACACGTTTTTCCATAGCTTCTAAAAGTCTTTGATAATCATCTTTTTTAGTTTGAGGAACAGATTCTGGAAGAGGAGGAAGAAGTTTTTCTACTATTTTATTTAAAACATAGTTCTCTATCTTCTCTCTGTTCTCCTCCTCTTTTTCAGCTTTAACGATAGCAATAGAGTTTACAACTAAGTCTCTTACCATAGACTCAACATCACGACCAACAAAACCAACTTCAGTATATTTTGAAGCCTCAACTTTAATAAAAGGAACTTTCATCATCTTTGCTAAACGACGAGAAATCTCTGTTTTACCGACACCAGTTGAACCAATCATCAAAATATTTTTAGGCATAATCTCATTTTGCATCTCTTTATCAAGTTGCATTCTTCTATATCTTGTTCTCAGTGCTAAGGCGATCGTTTTTTTTGCATCTTTTTGAGATATTACAAATTTATCTAAATAGCTAACTATCTCTTTTGGTGTCATATTCATTAATCTTTTTCCAATGTTAGAGTTTTAATACTGTGATTTGTGTATACACATAGGTCAGCAGCAACAGTTAAACTCTCTTTAACAAGAGTTTCTTCATCTAAATCAGCATGTTTTTTCAAGGCTCGAGCAGCAGAAATAGCATAGTTACCACCACTACCGATAGATGCAATCTCTCCATCTTCTGGTTCAACAACATCACCGTTTCCAGTAAGGATGAAGATATGGTCATTATTTAAAACAATCATCATAGCTTCTAAGCGACGAAGAACTTTATCTTTTCTCCAAGCTTTAGAAAACTCTACAACTGATTTTAAAATATCACCTTTCTTATCATCAAGAAACTCTTCAAACATATCAAAAAGATTAAATGCATCGGCAGTACTTCCTGCAAAACCAGCTAAAATTTTGCCTTTGTGAAGAGTACGGATTTTAGTTGCATTACCTTTGAGAACTGTATCTCCAAAAGTAACTTGTCCATCACCACCTATAACAGCTTTGTTCTTACCTTTATAGGCAAGTATAGTAGTAGCGTCAAACACTATTATTCTCCTTGAACATCCACATGAAGTGTAGCATGAAGACCGTGACCTAGTTTAAAGTCTAGGTCATGTTCACCGATAGATTTAATAGCATGTTTTTCATTAATATGTTTTTTATCTATCTCAATACCATGTTGCTCTTTAAGTGCAACAGCAATCTCATCTTTAGTAACAGAACCAAAAAGGTGACCGTTGTTACCAAGTTTTTTAGTGATAATAATTTCAGCTTTATCAAGAGCAACAGCGATCTCCTTAAGTGCATTTACCTCTTTTTCAAGGTTTTCTGCCACGATAAGTTCATCTTGTGCATGTTGTGCTAAAATCTCAGGAGTTGCATGTCTTGCAAAACCTTTTCCGATTAGGAAATTTTTTCCATAACCATCTTTTACCTCTTTTACTTCACCTTTTTTACCTAAACTTTTGACATCTTTTATTAATAATACTTTCATAGTTTCTCTTTTTTTTTAAATTTTTTTATTATAGCTAAAAATAGTTTAGGAGTTGTGGTTGGGGGTTTGAATTTTCAAAACTTTAAAAAATATATTTGATTGATGGTATGAAAGGAGGTTTGTTAAAAATAGTAAGTGTAGGAGGGGGAAAAGAGAGACTATCTCTCTTTCTCACCACCATAAGAAACGATACCGTAAGTTAAGTTTCCTATTTTATAACCCATATCTGTCATTATTCTAGCAACGTGTGCTGAACGACTACCAACATGACAATATAAAATAATATTTTCATCTTTACTAAGTTTTGCTTCCTCTAATGACTGGTAAAAACTACTTGTTGGAACTAATTTATCAGCACCTTTGATATGACCCATTTGCCACTCCATATGCTCACGAACATCAACAAGTGTGAAGTTTACCATACCAAGTTCACGAGCTTCAAGAAGTGATACAATCTCATCACCATCTAGCTCATCTTTATTTACAAGAACTGCACACTCCTCTTTTGTAAGACCATGTGAATGAGTATGAACAGCTTCTTCCATTCCAAGCTCTAAACGTTGTGCTGCTGCATATTCAGGAGTACAGAAAATTCCACAGTGACAGTTCCCTTTTTCAGGGATCTCCTCCTCTATCGCTTGAGGACAAGGACAGATTCTATTATCAACAGATTGTGGTTTACCATCTACCTCTTCAACCATAAAACATGGACAAAATCTTTTTTTGTACATCATTTTATTACGTGCAAGACCCATCTGAACACCTTCGTTCACTTCGGCTTGAGGATTGTACTCCCAACCACGGCTCTCACATACTTTATCTGTAAACTTAATTGTTTTGTCCATCTCTTCTTGAAACTCTGGTGAGTTCATATCAATTTTTATCATTTTTTTCCTTTTTAGTTTGTTTGAAATTTATTTTTGGTGATCTCTTTTTTTACCAGCAATAATTCGTCTAAGAGCATTTAAGCGAATAAAACCTTCAGCATCTTTTTGATTATATACTTCATCCTCTTCAAATGTTGAGTGTTCCTCTGAATAAAGTGACACATCAGACTCACGTCCAACTACTTCAACATTACCTTTGTAAAGTTTTAATTTTACAGTTCCTTGAACATATTTTTGAGTAGTGTCTATCGCTGCTTGCATCATCTCACGCTCTGGAGAGAACCAAAAACCGTTATAGATAAGTTGTGCATATTTAGCGATCATTCCATCTTTCATATGTGCTTCTTCTCTATCAAGACAGATAGATTCGATGGCACGGTGGGCTTTAAGCATAATAGTTCCACCTGGAGTTTCGTAACAACCACGAGCTTTCATACCAACAAATCGGTTCTCAACTATATCGATACGACCGATACCATGTTTGTTACCATACTCGTTGAGAGTTCTAAGCATTGTAGCTGGAGAGAGCTCTGTACCATTTAAAGATATTGGATCACCATTTTTATAACCGATAGTGATATACTCTTTCTCATCAGGGGCATTTTCTGGGCTAGAAGACCATAACCACATAGACTCTTCAGGTTCATTCATAGGGTTTTCTAAGTGAAGACCTTCATAAGAGATATGTAAAAGGTTCGCATCCATAGAGTATGGACTCACTGTTGGATTTCCATCTTTATCTACATGTTTTTGATCGATATCGATTCCATGCTCTTTTGCGTATGTTAAAAGTTTTTCACGTGAGTTTAAGTCCCATTCTCTCCAAGGAGCGATAACAGTAATATCTGGATTGAGTCCTAGGTAACCAAGTTCAAATCTTACTTGATCGTTTCCTTTTCCAGTTGCACCGTGAGATACAGCATCAGCACCCATCTTTTGAGCAATTTCAATCTGTTTTTTAGCGATGAGTGGACGGGCAATAGAAGTACCAAGAAGATACTCTCCCTCATAGATAGCATTAGCTCTAAACATTGGAAATACATAATCTTTTACGAACTCTTCTTGAATATCTAATATAAAGATATTTTCAGGTTTAATACCATTATCAAGAGCTTTTTGACGAGCAGGTTCAACCTCTTCACCTTGACCTAAATCAGCGGTGAAAGTGATAACTTCAGCATTATACTCATCTTGTAACCATTTTAAGATAATACTTGTATCTAGTCCACCAGAATAGGCAAGAACTACTTTTTTAACTTCTTTTTTCATATAAAAAAACCTTTATGTGTAGAAATAAATTCGGTGATTTTACTGTAAAAAATATTAAAAAATGGTTAGTTTAAAAATTAGCCTTTAGAATCAAATAATATTCCAGTTACTTCTTGCATTTTAGAGAGAAATGAAACAGCTTTTTCTGCTGGGAAACGTCGAATCATCTCATTTGTATCTGTATCTATCACAGATATATAAAAAATATCATCAGCATCGACTCCAAATTTTAGAGTTGTATTTATAGGGGACATAGCATCATTGAGCTCTTTTACTAATCTATCAATCTGTTCTTTAGAGTTTATATCTATTTTAATTTCCGAGTCATCATCTGGTATTTTTTGCAAAATATCTGCTTTGGAAATATCTTTTAATGGTGCCTCTTGAGGCTTCACTTGAACTTCCAGTTTTATTGGTGCACTCTGTGTATTTAATTGAGATTGTTGTTGTCTGGCAACATTTGCTAAACCATCCATAATATTTGCCTTGTTTTTTTTAATTATAAAAAATAATATCGACCTTTTTATATTTAACTTAAATTATAATCTTAATTTGATAAAAAAACTCTATAATTTGAGATAAATAAATAAAGGAAAAAAGATGTTAATACTAAACAGCGGTGGAACATTTAATAAAAGATATAATTTAAGAACAGGGGAGTTAGATGTTCCTTATGATAATAATGCGATAGAAAAAATTTTAGAGAGCTATACTCCAAATTATGATTTAGCGGGAGTGGTATATAAAGATAGCTTAGAGATCGATTCCAATGATAGAAAGATGCTAACAAATATCATTATGGAATCTACTGATGATAGTTTTATTATTGTTCATGGTACAGATACGATGGATATTACAGCTGAATTTTTAGACTCTATATTTGAAGATAGAAAGATAGTTCTTGTTGGTGCTATGAAACCATTTGAGATAGATAATGTGGAAGCAACTTTAAACCTTGGAGTTGCGATAGGTTTTTTAAATGCACAACCTGAAAATGGCATCTATATATCTATGAATGGATATAGTATAAAGTGGAATACAATAGTCAAGAATAGAGCAAAAGGGAGATTTGAACTTGTCTAATCAGATAGCATGTACTCACTGTCATCTTGAGTTTAATGAATCTGTTATGATAAAAGATGGAAAAAACCATTTTTGTTGTAATGGTTGTCAAGGGGTTTACCATCTTTTGAGTGATGAGGGGCTTGATGGTTTTTATGACAAAATGGGTTCAGCAACACTTACACCACCTACACAGCAGTATGAAGATTCAGCAAATTTTGATGCTCTCGCTTTTTATGATAAATTTGTAAAAAAAGATAGTGATGGATTTAATAAAGTCTCTCTTATTATAGAGGGTATACACTGTTCTGCTTGTGTATGGCTTAATGAAAAAGCACTTCATAAGATGGATGGTATCATAGAAGCAGATATAAACTTTACAAATAATAAGGCAACAATAGTTTGGGCAGATGATATTGTGAAGCTTTCTCAAATCATAGATATGATTAGAGCTATCGGTTACAATGCTTATCCTTATGATGCGTCTATTCAAGAGGCTCAGGCTAATGCTGAACGTAAAGATTATTATCTGCGTATGACAGTTGCTATATTTGCTACTATGAATGTTATGTGGATAGCTGTTGCTCAGTATGCTGGGTACTTTACAGGTATAGCACAAGATATGAAAACCATTCTTAATATCGCAGAGGGTGTTCTTGCTACTCCTGTTTTAGTTTATAGTGGTTGGATATTTTTTCATGGTGCTTACTATGGTTTGAAAAATAGAGTGGTCAATATGGATCTACTGGTTGCAACAGGAGCTTTGCTTACATATATATACTCTATATATATAACGATTATTCAGAGTGGAGAGGCATATTTTGATTCTGTAACAATGATTATCACTTTTGTTCTAGTGGGTAAGTTTTTAGAGGTTTTAAGTAAAAAGAGTGCAGCAGATACATTAGATATTATAGGTAAAAACCTTCCTAGTGAGGTTAAAATAGTTCAAAATGGTATGATAGTTTCAGTAAACCTCAATGATGTTGCAGTTGGTGATATTGTAGTGGTATCTTCTGGTGAAAAGGTACTCTTAGATGGAGATATTATAAAAGGAGATGGCTCTTTTGATGAGTCAAATCTTACAGGAGAGAGTGAACCTATCTATAAGGGAATGGGGGATAGTGTGATAAGTGGAACTATAAGTATAGATGCAGATATCCATTTTAGAGCTTTAAAAGATTTTCAACACTCAACACTCTCAAATCTTGTGGCACTATTAGAATCAGCCATAACAAAAAAACCAAAGATAGAGCAGATGGCAAATAAGCTGTCTGAATATTTTTCAATGGTTATTTTAGCTCTTTCCATTGCAACATTTATAGGGTGGTATATCTATCCAAATAGTTTTGAGATCTCTTTTATGGTCGCTATCTCTGTAATAGTTATCGCTTGTCCTTGTGCATTGGCACTTGCTACACCAGTTGCTACATTAGTTGGGCTGAGTTTAGGGGCTCAAAAAGGGATACTCTTTAAAGAGGCTGGTCATCTTGAAACGATGGCAAATGTAGACACTTTAGTTTTAGATAAAACGGGAACTATTACTATTGGAAAGCCAGAGGTGATTAAGGTAACAGAGATAAAAGAGTTTGATATAAATCTTCTCTACTCAGTTTTAAAATCATCTAAGCATCCTGTTGCATTAGGGGTTCTAAATTTTATAAAATCAGATGATATAAAAGAAAATATTTTAGATGAATATAATCAGATAGCATCC
>JAYEGK010000005.1:0-6984 GCA_034716265.1 Campylobacterota bacterium | reverse complement strand
TTCTGTTGTTACTGCTTCATTTTTCATAAGATAATTTTAGCTAATTAGCCCTAAATAAGGACTTTTGAAAATGGTGTAGTTTTCTAAGTTTGTTTACTTTTCAAGATGGGGTTTACTTGGTGCTTACAAAACTATCATACTAAAGGGAACCTCTAAAGTCTCACAGGAATATTTTGTTCATGAAGATAGTGTTTTAAATCCATAATATCTATCTCTCTATAGTGAAAGATACTTGCAGCTAATGCAGCATCTGCTCCACCTATCTCAAACGCATCTTTTATATGCTCCATACTTCCTGCTCCGCCACTAGCGATAACGGGAACGTTTACAGCTTCACTTATCTGTTTTGTGATGTTTAACTCAAAACCAGCTTTAGTGCCATCAGCATCCATAGATGTAAGTAAAATTTCTCCAGCGCCACGGTCTACTACCTCTTTTGCCCACTCTAAGGCATCAAGACCAGTATCAACACGTCCACCATTTAAAAAGACATGATAAGTGCCATTGTCAGTTCTTTTTACATCTATCGCCGTAACGATACACTGAGATCCAAAGCGTTTAGAACTTTCGTTTATAAGTTCAGGACGTTTTATAGCCGCTGAATTTAGACTTACTTTGTCACAACCAACATTTAAAAGTCCATAAATATCATCAAGTTTACGAATACCACCACCAACGGTAAGGGGAATAAATATCTCACGAGCAACTTGAGCTACTATGTCAACGATTGTATCACGGTTGTCAGACGAGGCGGTAATATCTAAAAATGTAAGTTCATCAGCACCCTCTTCGTTGTATCTTCTTGCAACTTCAACAGGATCCCCTGCATCTTTTAGACCAACGAAGTTAACACCCTTAACAACCCGTCCATCCTTAACATCAAGACAAGGAATAATTCTTTTAGCGAAATAGTTCATAGTAGTTATAAGCCTCTTTTAATATAATGGAATTATACTACTTTAGGCTTATGAAGAGGTTTAAGGTTTTTTAGAGGTTCCCTTAATATTTAACACTCCCCACCTCATAAAACTTCCGCATCCATCTATCTAACGGATTTATAAGTCTATATATCACTGGAACCACTAAAAGCGTAAGTATCATAGAGCTAAAAAGACCACCCATGATGGAGATAGCCATAGGTGCTTTTGTCTCACTTCCTAGACCATCACCGATGGCTAGTGGAAGCATTGCAAACATCATGGCCACCGTAGTCATTAAGATAGGGCGGAGTCTTTTTTCACCTGCTTCTATAAGTGCTTCATCCGTACTTTTCCCACGAGCCATAGCAGCGTTTGCAAAGTCAACTAAGAGTACGGCGTTTTTACCAACCATACCCATAAGTAGCATAAACCCAATCATCACAAAGAGACTAAATTGCAGACCACTAAAGTACAACGCAAGCATCACACCGATGATACTAAGAGGTAACGCAATCATGATAATGACAGGTTGGATGAGTGACTCATAAAGAACCGCTAAAATGATGAACATAAGGATTACAGATAGTCCTATCGCCGTTGCAAAGGCTTGACCTGTTTTTACCATCTCCTCTGCAAACCCTGTAAATCTGTACGTAACGCTAGGAGGAAGAAGATTTTTAATCTCTGCGTTTGTGTAAGATACCGCACCACCCAAGTCTAAACCAAACAGGTCTGCAAAAACCGTTACTTGTCTCTGTCTATCAAAATGGTTTATAGAAGCTAGTGCTTTACCTTCTGTGAGAGTTACTAAACCATCGAGATAGACTAACTCTCCATTAGCAGAACGTAGTTGTATCTTTTTGATGTCTTCTATGCTTACTCTGTTCTTATCGTTAAATCTTAGCGAGATGTTATACTGCTTTCCACTCTCTTCAAAGTAAGAGATCTCTAGGTCGCTTGAAAACGCAACCGCAATCGCCTGAGATATTTGTGATGCAGATATACCTAAACGATTTGCGTTTGTTCTGTTTATGTTTATATCTATCTGCGGTTTTGCTTCGTCTAGGTTTGTATCTATATCTTTAAAGCCCTCTTTTTTGGCTAAGTACTCTGTTAGATTTTTAGTAGCGATCTCTAAATCCTCAAAAGAGTCCGATTTTAGAACTATCTGATAAGGTACTGAGACACCTGCTCCTTTTATGTTGGGTATGGCAGAGACGGTTAAGAACATCTTCTTTTGAAATGGCGTTAACTTATCTCTAAAGTTTTGGATAATGCGCTCTTGATTTAACTCTCTTTCTATTTTTGGTACTAGTTTTACATAGAGTAGAGCCTTATGTTTCTCTTGTGCGGAGTTATACCCTATGCTCAGGGTCGTGTAGAGAACGTTAGACTCTTTTTGAACAACGGTCTCTATCTCTTTAGACTCTTTTATCATCTGCTCAAGAGATATGCCTGCATCTGCTTTGATCTTAATCTCAAACTCACCTTTGTCCTCTTTGGGTATGAAGTCCATACCTATCTGAGGAAAGAGACTTAGAGATGCAAAGAAGATGACAAAAACAACTATCAGAGTAGAGAACTTAAAACGCAGTACAAACTTTAAGATTTTTTCATAAAATCTCTCTATAGCTTTAAATATAAACTCAGTAGAGTTGTAAAACTTACTCTCATCACTCTTTAAAACCCTCACACTAATAGAGGGAATAAAACTAAGTGCAATGGTGTAAGAGATGATAATAGCAAAACCAACAGTCATCGCAAAAGACTCAAAAAACTTTCCTACGATACCGCTCATAAAGGAGACTGGTACGAAAACAGCAAGAAGCATCGCAGATATGGCAAGGATGGTAAACGCCACCTCTTTTGTTCCCTCTACCGAAGCTTCGAGTCTGCTTTTGCCCTCTTCCATCTTTTTGTAGATATTTTCTATTACTACGATAGCGTCATCTATAATAATTCCTATGGCTAAAGTAAGCCCTATAAGCGTCATCTTGTTTAACTCAAATCCCATGTAGTCCATAAGAGCGAATGTCCCCAGGATAGACGCAGGAATAGAGAGAGCGGAGACAAGAGTGATAGTAAAGTTACGTAAAAATATAAAAACGATTATTGCCGCGAGTATAGCGCCATAGATAAGGTCAAATTTTACGTCTTCTAGTGAGTGGATTATAAAAGGAGATGTGTCGTTGAGTACTTTAACTCCAAATCTATCACCAGCTAAAGCCTCTAACTCAGGAACGCTTCTCTTTACTTTTTCAACTATCTCTATGGTATTTGTTCCAGAGATTTTTTGAACTTCTAGCATGACGCCCTCTGCACCGTTGTATGAAGCGTAACTTTTAGCATCGCTTAGAGTATCTTCCACTGTTGCTATATCTCCCAGTCTAATGTTCTCTTTAATCTGTATGTTTTTAAGTTCATCTATTGTGAGTGCGTCGGCTTTTGTTTTAAGAGTAAACTCTTTAGTTGAAGAGATTAGCTTCCCTCCTCCTATCTTTATGTTCTCTTTTGTGATGATTGCGTTGAGTTCGTTTAGCGTAATGTTAAACTTGTTTAGGAGTTTAGGGTCTGGAAATATTTTTATCTCCCTATCTTTATACCCTATGATGTTAACCGCTCCAACACCGATGATTTTTTGCAGTTTTGGTTTTACTTTTTCATCGCCAAAGAGCATAAGGTTTTTGATGGTGTCGTTTTTCGCTGTTAAAAATATGTTTACAACAGATGCGCCACCTATGTCTAGTTTACTCACAAGTGGCGTTTTAGCATTTTTGGGAAGGGTGATGGCAGAGACTTTATCTCGCACATCGTTTGCAGCTTCATCTATCTCACGTTCAAGACTAAATACAACCATAACAACACTCACTCCTTCGCTACTTGTTGAGGTGATACTATCTACCCCGCCTATGCGCGATATTGCCTCTTCTATCTTGTCCGTAACCTGAGACTCCATAGTTCCAGCTTCCGCACCTGGATAGATTGTTTTTATAGTAACCATAGGAAAATCTATGTTAGGAAAGAGTGCAGATGGCATAGCTTTGTAACTCATCCAACCAAATATAACAAGGGTAACAACGTACATAAGTGTTGTTATGGGTCTGTTTATAGCGTACTTATACATGGATGACTACTTTTGCTTGGGTAAAATTATATACCCATCGCCAAAGAGACCAACTAAAAGCGACTCTACCTCTACTTCTGCTCTAAGTTTTCTGTTAGAGCTGTTTGCAGTTGGATAGATTTTAGAGATAGCACCTTTGCGTTGTGTCTCATCGCCATCAACTCTGTATGAAAAGAGTGTGCCTACTTTTATCTCTTTGTGGTACTTCTGATCAAACTCTAAAACTAATTTTCTCTGCGTTTGAGATTGGATTTTAAAAACAGTTCTAAGCATCATTCCGCTTACCACGTCACCTACCTCTAAAGTTCTCTCAAATATTACACCGCTAAAAGGTGCATAGATAGTACTTTTGGCAAGAAGCGCTTTTTTATACGCTAAGTTTGCTTTAGCTTGAAGCAGTCCTACTTTTGCTCTCTCATAAGCGAGTGCGTATTTGTCAAACTTCGCTTCATCTATAATGCTTTTTATCTTGAGTTGTCTCTCATAATCTTTTTTAGCGTACTTAAGTGTAACTTCTGCGTTTTGAAGCACGCTTTTCGCTATGGCGGTTGATGCTTGAAGGTCATCGTTAAAGAGTTGAGCTAACTTTGTACCTTTTTTGACAACGCTAGAGGTGTCAACATAGACTTTTTTTACAGTACCGCTACTCTCAAACGCAAGGTTTGCACTCTTTATGGCTTCAACACTAAAGGTTGCATATATCTCTTGTGCACTTAAACTAAAACAAAAAACTACTAAACCTGCTAAAATCTTTTTCATTGTAAATACTCCTCTACATTTTTTCCACTATAGTAATAGTAAATAGCATAAGCTATCTCCAAATCATTTTTTGAAGTCTCATAGAGCGCTACTGCGTTTGTTTTTGCAGTTAGAGCGTCTAAATAAACAACATTATCCACGACCCCAGCAGCATACTTCTTCTCTACACTCACAAACGCGCTCTTTGCAGAGACTAAAGCGCTCAAGGCACTTTTAATCTTTGTTTTACTTGTTAAAATTCTTGATTTTGCAAGCGTAAGTTGCATCTTCTGTTCTCTATTTTTATAGTTTATCTCACTATTTAAAGCTTGTGCGTTTAGTAGAACTACTTCTTGGCTTCTTTTTAGTGTTGCATTGTCATAGAGTCTTATGTTTGCACTTAGAAGAAGGACATTCTGTCTATCAACACCCCCTGGGTGAGTTCTATCACTATTTTCATAACCGTAGAGACTATATGTATCTTCCACTCTTATCTGTGGATAGTAGATACTACTAAGAGAGTCCGCAGCATTTAAGATAGACTCTTTTTGAGCCATCATAGAGTTAATCACATCTGTTTTTTCATATTCATTTTGGATGTTTTCTCTAAATGTAGAGTTATCTAGTGAGGTGATTTTTTTACCTACTTTTAACTCTAAGTCTTGTTTGATAGAGAGAATCTGAAATTTTATAGACTCTATCTCGTAGATGTTTGTATCAAACGCCGCACGGAGTCTATCTACATCATCTTTTGTAGCGACCTTTGCTGCATAAAATTTTTCCATTCTTGAGAGTTGTGCTTGAAGTGATTTTTTTGCATCTTCTCTTGCAACTAAAGTTGCATTGAGGCTTTTTGCTGTGTAAAAATCTTGGATGATACTGAGAGATAGACTTTTTTTAAGGGCTTCAGTCTCAAATCTACTAGATTTTAACTCTTCATTTTTCTGTTTTACAAGGGATGATTTATACCCACCATCATATATATCTAAAGATATTTTTGCATATCCACTATATGTTACTCCCGGTATTCCTAAAGAGCGTTCCTTCATGTTACGGTAGAACATACCTGCATCAAGGGTTGGAAAATAAGCATTTTGCTTTGACTCTAGCTCTTTCGTTTTTGCTTTTTCATTAAGAGTTTTGGAAATAACAAGGCTGTTGCTCCCCATAGAGTACTCTAGAAGAGATTTCAAGCTCTCTGCTTGAACTAAGAGTGGAACTATTAAAAAGAGTGTTTTTATCATTTTGGAATCCTTATGAGTTCAAAAAGAGCATCTATATGTTCATCTATCTCTTTTTGAATATCTTTAATCGCGTTTGTTGATGTACTTGTTATAAATAATCCTTTACCAAAAACAAACATACCTTTTGCAAGTTTTAATGATTGTGGGATTATCTCTCTCTTCTCTATAGCCTCTTTGATTATATTTTCAAACTCACCATAATGAAAATCAAAACACTCTGTCTGAAACGTAAGCATATTTTCATCAGGAGATGTGAGAGATATTGCAATAAACTCTTTGTAGAGTTCTCTTAACTCTATATCTTTTTCACTATAAAAAAAGCTATAAAAGAGTTTTACTCTCTCTTGAACATCGCTTATCTTAGCTATCTCAGCACTATGCAACTCATTCCTCTCTAAAATAAGAATATTTACTATCTCAAAAACAATGTCATTTTTGTTTTTAAAGTAGTCATATATAGTCCCTTTACCAACACCAGCTGTTTTAGCAATCTCAGATATTGTTAAGTTATTTATACCACTTTGAAAAATAATCTCTTTACAAGAGAGTGCTATATCTTTACGCTTTTGAATTTTATCGACAATTATCGCCATAACTACTCCTAAATACAAATGACTGACCATCGGTCACTTTGTGAAATTGTATGTTTTTTATGCTTAATGAGAGATAAACAAGGCAATGATATATGATATAATCAATATATATTAAACTCTTATTTCTATGCTTGTTAAGAGTGATAAAAGTGGAGATTGAACGGCAGGGGTGTGGATTCAGGGCTATACTAGGTAATAGTATCTTTAGAAAGTGTCGGGTTTTAGGCATCCTTCATAAATCAAAAAACCAGTAGACACTTCAGTTCACAAAAAAATAGACAATACTCCCCTATTTGAAAAAAAGAAACTAAAAAAAAGAGTCTTAAAAAGCTGATTTACTGTAAACTTCGCAAAACTCCAAAATG
>JAYEGK010000004.1:0-7030 GCA_034716265.1 Campylobacterota bacterium | reverse complement strand
TAAAACACCTGCTAAGTGAGCAGCCATTCCAGCAGCAGCGATAAAAACTTGAGCACCTTTTGATTCAGCATTTTTGATATATTCAGCAGTTCTCTCAGGTGAACGGTGAGCAGAAGAGATGATTAATTCATAGTTAACACCAAATGCTTCAAATGTGTCAGAACACGATTTCATTACCTCATAGTCACTTTTAGAACCCATTACGATTGATACAAATTTCATTGATTTTATTCCTCTATTTTTAGTTGTGGAATTATATCATTTTTATAATGCTAAAGATTAACTTTTAAGAGATTTTTCTATTTCTGGAATTATAAAATGTTTGAAGTATTCATCATTTATAGGTTTTTTTATAAATCTTTTCGCTCCAACACCTTTTATCTCTTCAATAGTTTCATTATGGTTTTGCGAGGTAACTATAAATAGTTTAGAAACATACTTTGGAGTGTCAGTTAATAAAATATCAACAAAGCTTATTCCATCTAAGCCCTCTGTTTCGATAGATGAAAAAATAAGATCTGCTCCATTATCTCTAATAAACTCCAGTGCATCTCTAGCATCATCATAAAGTTGAATATCCAACTCATCTGAGTTCATATTCAAAAGTAACTCTTTTATCTTTAATCTTACAGTTAAACTCGCATCTATAACTACTATTTGCATTATAATTTTCTCTTTTTTAAATTCTTGGCTAGATATAGTTTAACATATCTAGGATTAGAGAGCAAAGAAAAAGAGTGTATAATTACTCAAAGATATATTTATGAGGAAGATTAATGAACATCTATAGAGAATACGACATTCGAGGAATTTACGAGAAAGAGTTGAATGAAGAAAGAGTAACAAAAATAGGCTATGCTCTAGCATCAAAAATAGAGGGTGAATATGTAGCAGTAGGTTATGACGCGAGAAGTCACTCTCCTATACTTTTTGAGTATCTTGTAGCAGGTTTAAATGCTGGTGGTAAAAAAGTTCTTGGTATGGGGCTTGTTCCTACTCCTGTGAACTATTTTACAAACTATCAAGAGTGGGACGGTATAACTCCATCAGCTTCAGTGATGATAACTGGTTCGCATAATCCTAGTGAATATAATGGTTTTAAGATTACGGTAGATAAGGCGCCATTTTTTAGTGATGACATTTATGCTCTTGGTCGTGAATGTGAAGCTATGGATTTTCCTCCTAAAGTTGAGAGAGACGTAACAGAGATAGACGCAGTTACTCGTTATGTAGATTTTTTAGTCTCTGAATTTCAACACCTAAAAGCGATGAAGAGTAAAATAGTTTATGATTGTGGAAATGGCGTTGCTGGTGTTGTGACAGAAGATATTTTTAAAGCTTTAGAACTGAAAACAGAAGGTCTTTATATAGAACCAGATGGAACTTTTCCAAATCATCATCCAGATCCATCCGAAGAGCATAATCTTGAAGATGTTAAAAAACTTTTAGCAACTGATGGAGATATAGCGTTTGCTTACGATGGCGATGCAGATAGGGTAGCGGTTCTTACACATAAAAATAATATTAAGGGCGATATGATGGCTCTTTTATACAGTATGAAAATGGATAAACCAACTGTTATAGGGGAAGTGAAATGTTCTCAAGTGATGTATGATGAACTTACTCGCCGTGGCTGTAATGCTATCATGTATAAAACTGGTCACTCAAACTTAAAGGTAAAAATGAAAGAGACAAACGCTGATCTTGCTTGTGAGGTGAGTGGTCATATCTTTTTCAAAAATCGCTATTTTGGTTATGATGATGCTATCTATGCAACGCTTAGGATGTTAGAACTCATTCACGATGGAATTGATTTAGATGCAGAGTTGGCAAAACTTCCAGAGGTTTATTCAACTGAAGAGATAAAAGTAAAAACAACAGAAGATGAAAAGTTTAAAATTATAGATAGAGTAAAAGAGATGTTACAAACACCACCTGAGAGTTTTCCAAATATAAAAAATATTATAGATGTTGATGGTGTTCGAATTAATTTTGAACATGGTTGGGGACTTGTGAGAGCAAGTAATACAACACCAGTATTGGTAACTCGTTTTGAATCAACATCAAAAAATGAGGTTAAAATATATGAAAATGCTATTAATGATTTAATAGTTGAAGCACAAAAATCTTTATCATCGTAGTTTTTTTGTAGTATAATGTTCTTATGAAATCATTACTTATAAGCTTAATAATATTGTTAGCTGTTTCTGGTTGTCAAGAATCTTCTCATACAAGAGGCTATGTACCAACCTTGAATCATCAAAAGTCAGGAGTAAATGAAAACTCTTTGGCATATAGAACTCAAGAGATAGCTAAGGAGCAAAAAAATAGAGTTGAGATATCTAAAATAAACTCAGATACTCAAATAGAGATCGCTAAGATAGAATCGGAAAATAGACTTAAAATTGCAGAGATAGATGCAGATGCAAAAAAAGATGTTGCTCATAAAAAATCTGTAACTGAGATAAAAACATCAGAGATAGATGCTCTAACGAGTAAAGCAACTATGCAAAATAGATTTTATATCACTTTAGCTATTATATTTTCAGTGACTATCGCTTTTATACTTTTATTTATTAACAATAAAAAGAATAGAGATTTAAAAAATAAACTCTATCAAGATCAACTTCGTCATGAAGAGATGCTTAAAGAGAGGGAGTATGAGGAAAGACGACTTATAAAGATGCTGGATTTAGTTTCAGATGGAAAGCTTTCTCCAATTATGGAGGAGGAGATTATACTTTCACTTACTCAACCAAAGCACAAACAGATAGAAGATATACAGGTTATAGAACCAAAAGAAAACTAATTTAAGGAAACTAATGAAAACTCATACTATTTTAATGCCACTTGATATGCACTTACACCTTCGTGATGGTGTTATGCTTGAAAATGTTGCTCCACTTACTGCTTACTCTTATAGTGGGGCTATTATTATGCCAAATCTTGTTCCTCCTGTTGCGACACTTGATGATGTTATCGCTTATAAAGAACGTATTATGTCAGCTGTTCCAAATGATTATTTTGAGCCATATATGACTCTTTTTTATAAAAACTATGATAAAGCTTTTTTAGAGAATGTTGCTGATGAGATAACATCGATTAAACTCTATCCAGCTGGAATTACTACAAACTCTGAAGGTGGTGTTTCCTCTTTTAATATTGAGGAGATGAGAACTACACTTGAAGCGATGAGTGAACTTGAAATCCCTTTATGTGTACATGGTGAAACAGATGGTTTTGTTATGGATAGAGAGGCTGAGTTTATGAGCATATATGAACTTTTAGCTAAAAACTTTCCTAAGTTAAAGATTATTATGGAGCATATAACAACAAAAGCAGCTGTTGATATGTTAGATAAATATGAAAATCTTTACGCAACTATTACAGTGCATCATCTTCTTTTAACTCTTGATGATGTTATTGGTGGGATGATGATGCCTCACCATTTCTGTAAGCCTATCGCAAAACGTCCAGAAGATTTAGATGCACTTTTAAATGTTGCTCTTGAAGCACATCCAAAAGTTATGTTTGGTTCAGATTCTGCTCCACATCCTCAACATGCAAAAGAGTCATGTGGTTGTGCAGCTGGTGTGTTTACTGCTCCTATCTCTCTCCAACTTCTGTGTGAAATTTTTGAACAGTATGATAAGTTAGATAATCTTCAAGCCTTTGTTAGTGATAATGCTCAAAGTATTTATGGTATCTGTCCAGAGTTTAAAGAAGTAGTACTAGAAAAAAGAACATTTGTTGTTCCTGAACACTATGGAACAGTGGTTCCTATGTATGCTGGTGAAGCTATCAACTGGGCTATATCTAGCGTTGACTAAAATACTTCTCCTAGAAGATGATCTGCTTTTTGCAGAGACTCTTTTAGATCTGCTCGATCAATATGATGTTACACATGCTCCTAACGGACAGGTAGCACTTAATCTTTCCTATAAAACAAAATTTGATCTTTATCTTTTTGATATTAATGTTCCTCTTATCGATGGAGTTACTCTTTTATCAGAGTTAAGAAAATCTGATGATAATACTCCTACAATTTTTTTAACATCCCATAAAAAGAGAGATATGCTCAAAAATGCTTTCAATAGTGGAGGGGATGATTATCTAAGTAAACCTTTTGATAATGATGAACTTCTCTTTAGAATAGAAGCACTTTTAAGACGAGTAAAAAAAAATATTCCAAAATGTATAGAACTTTTATGTCATGATGAAGAACATAAACAGTTCTATTATGACAAAAAAGAGCTGGAGTTATCAAAAAAAGAGTATCAACTTCTGGTTTTATTTATTGTTCATATAGATAAAACAGTTCCTAAAGAGATGATTGTTGATGAACTTTGGAATAGCTCACAAACTACAAGTGATGGGGCTTTAAGGGTTTATGTCAATAGATTGAAACAGTTGATTCCAGATATAAAAATTGAAAATATTCGAGGAGTCGGATATAAACTTTTATTAACTTGATATTAACTGACTAAACTATGACTTGACATTGTTACACTCAATATGTATAATACTCCCAACTTTTACACAAAAGGAACTTGTTTATGTCTAAAGAAGAGATAAAAAAAGAGGAACCTCAAAAAACTGAGGAAACGATAGAACAAAATTTAGAAGAAGTTGAAGCGGAAGCGGAAGCTGTTGAAAATGAGTTTGATCTTTTGTCAGCCGAAATGGATGAATTAAAAGATAAATATGCACGTGTTCATGCTGATTTTGATAATATCAAAAAAAGACTTGAGCGTGAAAAATATACAGCAGTAGAATATGCAAATGAAAAATTTGCAAAAGATATGATACCTGTACTTGATGCCCTAGATGGTGCGATGAAATCGGTAGAGGGTGATGCAGACAAAGCGGAACTTTTTGATAAGCTAAAAGAGGGTATTGAACTTACTCATAAATCTTTTTTAACTCAATTAGATAAGCATGGTGTATCGTTAGTATCTCATGATGAGCCTTTTGATCCAAATATCCATAATGCTATTCAAGCAGTTGATAGTGAAGATGTTGAGAGTGGTCAAATAGTACAAACATTTCAAACAGGTTATAAATATAAAAATCGCCCTTTAAGAGAAGCGATGGTAGTTGTAGCTAAGTAATTAAACAATTAAAATAAATTATTAAATAAAACAAAGGAAATTATATGTCAAAAGTAATAGGTATAGATTTAGGAACAACAAACTCGTGTGTAGCAGTATATGAAGGTGGAGAAGCGAAAATTATCCCTAATGCAGAGGGTAAAAATACAACTCCTTCAGTAGTAGCATTTACAGATAAAGGTGATGTTCTAGTTGGTGATCCAGCAAAACGTCAAGCTATAACAAATCCTGAAAAAACTATCTCATCTATCAAAAGAATTATGGGTCTTATGATGAATGAAGAGAATGCTAAACAAGCACATGATAAAGTAACTTACAATATAGTAGATAAAGATGGTGCTGCTTGTGTCGATGTTACTGGTACAATATATACTCCACAAGAAATTTCTGCAAAAATTCTTGTTAAATTAAAAGAAGATGCAGAAGCGTATATCGGTTCAACTGTAACTGATGCAGTTATTACTGTTCCTGCTTATTTTAATGATGCACAACGTAAAGCAACAAAAGATGCTGGTACTATCGCAGGTTTAAATGTTCTTCGTATTATTAATGAGCCAACAGCTTCTGCTCTTGCTTATGGTTTAGATAGTAAAACTGAAGAGAATGTACTTGTTTATGACCTTGGTGGTGGAACATTTGATGTTACAACTCTAGAGATTTCTGATGGTACTTTTGAAGTTCTCTCAACTGATGGTAATGCATTTTTAGGTGGTGATGATTTTGATAACAAAATTGTTGACTTCTTAAATGAAGAGTTCAAAAACTCTCATGGGATTGAGCTTAAAAATGACAAGATGGCACTACAACGTTTAAAAGATTCTGCTGAAAATGCAAAAAAAGAGCTTTCATCTGCAACTGAGACAGAGATTAACTTACCATTTATCACTATGACAGAAGCTGGACCACAGCATTTAGTTGTAAAACTTACTCGTGCTAAATTTGAGGGTATGATCTCTACTTTAATCGATGAAACTATCGATCATATCAAAGTTGCGATGGATGAATCTGATTTAGATGCAAATGAGATTAGAGAGATTATAATGGTTGGTGGTTCAACTCGTGTTCCAGCTGCTCAAGAAGCTGTTTCTAAATATTTCGGTGGTAAAGATTTAAATAAAGGTGTTAACCCTGATGAAGTTGTTGCTGCAGGTGCTGCTATTCAAGGTGGTGTTTTACGTGGTGATGTTAAAGATGTTTTACTTCTTGATGTTACACCTTTAAGCCTCGGTATTGAGACTCTTGGTGGAGTTATGACTAAGATTATTGAAAAAGGAACTACAATTCCTGTTAAAAAATCTCAAGTTTTCTCAACTGCTGAAGATAACCAACCAGCTGTTTCTATCAGCGTTGGTCAAGGTGAACGTGAATTTGCTAAAGATAACAAATCTCTTGGTCTTTTTGAACTTGGTGATATTCCAGCAGCTCCACGTGGTGTTCCTCAAATCGAAGTAACTTTTGATATCGATGCAAATGGTATATTAACTGTTTCTTCAACTGACAAAGGTACTGGTAAATCTCAGTCAATCACAATCTCTGGATCATCTGGACTAAGTGAAGAGGAGATTAACAAAATGGTTCAAGATGCAGAGGAGAACAAAGCTGCTGATGAAGAGAGAAAGGCTATGGTAGATCTTAAAAATCAAGCAGATGCACTTATTGTTCAAACTGAAAAGTCTGTAACTGAGATGGGTGAAAAACTAGAAGCTGATGAAAAAGTTAAAATTGAGACTGCTACGGCAGCTTTAAAAGAGACTTTAAAAGATGAAACAGCTACTAAAGAGCAGATTGAAGAGAAAGTAAAAGCATTAACTGAAGCTGCACATAAGATGGCTGAAGAGATGTACAAACAAGAACAAGATCCTGCTGCTGCTCAAGCTGCTGAAGCAGATGCGAAAAAGAAAAAGAAAGATGAAGATGTA
>JAYEGK010000003.1:0-7056 GCA_034716265.1 Campylobacterota bacterium | reverse complement strand
CTGAGGCTACTAAAGGTATCGCTTCTGTATCTCTTGCGCATAGAAAACCAGTCTCTTTTGGTCTGCTTACAACAGATACAATCGAACAAGCGATAGAGAGAGCTGGTACTAAAGCTGGTAACAAAGGTTTTGAATCTATGACGGTTATCATAGAGCTACTTGATCTATATGAGACAATATAATGGCGACTAGACATCATGCTCGTATGGCAGTAGTAAGTCTTTTATACGCTTATGACTTAGGAAATGGTGATATCGCAGATTTTAGTGAAGATATCTTAGAAGAGAAAAAAATCCGTAACAAACAGAAAGATTTTGCATTAGGTCTTTTTGATGGTGTTATGCAAAATCTTGAAGTTTGTGATAAATCGATAGTTGAACATTTAAAAGAGTGGGACTTTGAACGTTTAGGAGCTATTGAAAGAGCTACTCTTCGTTTAGCTTCTTATGAAATTTTATTTGGAGAGCTGGATTCTGCTGTTGTTATTAATGAAGCAGTAGAGATTACTAAAGCATTTGGTACAGAGCAATCACCAAAATTTATTAATGGTGTTTTAGACGCTATCTCTAAAGATAAGTAGTTACTTTTTAAACTCATTTGCCTTTGGTGCAGATGAGTGTATATTTTAGAACTGTTATATTATGACAGTTGTGGAATGTGTTATTTAAAAGAGAGAAATAGATGAATAAAAGTATACAATCAAATCAAAAAATAGAATTTATAAAATTAGATAAATTAAAATTAGATAAATTAAATCCTAGATTACCAATTCAAACCTCTAGTGAAAATGAGATTATAGAATGGATGTTAGCAGATGCTTCTATTCTAGAATTAATGTTAGCAATCGGAGAAAATGGTTTTTTTATAGGAGAGCCTCTTTTAGTCATTAAAGATAATAATAGTTATATTGTATTAGAGGGAAATAGAAGATTAACAGCTTTAAAGATTCTAAATAACTCTAGTTTAGCAACAATACATAGAAGAAAAATCAATCAAATTTTAGATGAGACAAAAGAGAGACCTAAAGATATTCCTTGTATTATTTTTGATAATAGAAAAGATATTTTAAAATATTTAGGATACAGACATGTTACTGGAATTAAATCTTGGGGTATTTTAGCAAAAGCTAAATATCTCACACAATTAAAAAATATATCTCAAAAAAGAAGTTTAAAGCAACAATCAAGAGAGTTAGCTAAACAGATAGGGAGTAAAAGTGATTATGTAATACGATTAATTACAGGTTATGAAATATATAAAATTATTGAAGATGATAATTTTTATAAAATTCCAAAATTAGATAAAACTACTTTTCATTTTAATTATATTGCCGACTCATTAAGAAGAGGAAATATAAACTCTTTTATTAATATTAATTTAGAGAGTGACAATCCTTTAGAAAAATTAAATAAAAACAATTTAGTAAAGTTAATTCATTGGTTCTTTGAAAAAAACACTCAAAACAGAAGCAGAGTCTTAGGAAATAGTACAGATTTAACAAAATTAAATCAAGTTCTTGGAAGTGAAGATGCTACGAATAAATTTCTTAATGGTTCTAGTTTAGCTGATTCTGTTGATAGTTTAGAGTTTTCAGAGGATAGATTTACTAGAGAACTATCTCATTCATTAAAAAATTTAGAGAATGCTAATAGTTTTATTCATAAATTTGATGAACATAATCATCAAGATATTCTTTGAATAAAGAAAGAAGAGTTTTATTCAGAATCTAGTTTTGAGGTTATGCCAGAAGTTTAGTAAACAAATAACAAATAAAGGTTAAAAAATTGAATAAAAGATTAACAAAAAAAGAAGCACTAAATCTAATAAAAAATGCAGACCTAAAAGAGTTAGGTCGCCTAGCGAGTGAGCGAAAAAGAGAGTTGCATCCTAAAGGAGTAACGACATTTGTGATAGATAGAAATATAAACTACACAAATATCTGTTGGGTTGATTGCAAATTTTGTGCTTTTTATAGACATGAAAAAGATGCAGATGCTTATGTTTTAACATTTCCCGAGATAGATGCAAAGATAGAGGAACTTTTAGAGATTGGTGGAACGCAGATACTTTTTCAAGGTGGCGTTCACCCTAAACTCAAAATAGAGTGGTATGAGGATTTAGTGGAGCATATTCACGCTAAGTATCCTACTATCACTATTCATGGATTTAGCTCTATTGAGATAGATTATATCGCTAAGGTCTCTCGTATAACGGTAGAAGAGGTTTTAGAGCGTTTAAAGATAAAAGGTTTGGCTTCTATTCCTGGGGCTGGCGCTGAGATACTCTCTGATAAGGTTCGTGATATTATCGCTCCTAAGAAGATAGATAGTGACGTGTGGATAGATATTCATCGTAAGGCTCATAAACTTGACATCATGAGTACGGCTACTATGATGTATGGAACAGTTGAGAGTGATGAAGATATTATCGAGCATTTTGATATGGTGAGAAAACTTCAAGATGAGACGGGTGGATTTCGCGCGTTTATAATGTGGAGTTTTCAATCAGACAATACAGAACTTCTCAAGCAGATTCCAGATATGGAGAAACCATCTTCAAACCGTTACTTGCGTCTTTTAGCGGTAGCTAGACTCTACCTTGATAACGTTGTAAACATTCAAAGCTCTTGGGTAACGCAAGGTCCATACATTGGTCAGATGGCTCTTAGGTTTGGAGCGAATGATTTAGGTTCAACAATGATGGAAGAGAACGTTGTGAGTAGCGCGGGTGCTTCTTTTAGTTTAGCAAAAGATGAGATGGTTCACCTTATAAAAGATATTGGTGAAACTCCAGCAGTACGGAATACGGCTTATAAGATTTTAGAGCAGTTTTAAATAATACAATTTTTATAGAATAAAACTTATAGTATAATATATAAGTTTTAAAATATAAGTTTCAAAATATAAGGATTGAAAATGTTAGAATATGGTGTAACAGCACTTCAAACACAACCCTCTCTTTTTAAAGAGATGGGAGTTTCAAAAATAGTTGATAAACGTAAACATATCGATATAGGTTATTTTATATCTGCTAAATATAAAGATATTATCGCTTCAGCATTAGAAGAGATAGAGAAAAAAGAGAGATATCAAAAACTTCATAGGTTAAAAAAACATCAAGATCTGGAGTTTATAGAGTGTGGAGTTGATGATGGACTTACTTAGAGGGGATATTGTTGGAATAAATCTTAATCCTAAAAAAGGTGATGAGGTTGGGAAAGTAAGACCCTGTATCATTCTCTCTGATAGTGATTCTAACTCTGTTTTAGATACTATTATTGTTGTTCCTCTCTCTACACAACTTTTAGATGATATGCTTCCTTTTCGAATGCGACTTCAAAAAAGAGGTAAGCTTATTAAAGACTCAGATATTTTACTCAATCATATACGAACTATCTCTAAAAAAAGAGTCACCTCCTATATTGATAAAATAACAGAAGATGAGTACAGTAATACAATTAAAAATCTTTGTGGAAATTTCAAATGAAAAAACTAATAACAACAACACTAATACTAGGACAGATAATGATGGCAGCAACAGTACAATACATAGAAACAGATGGTTTAAAAATACCAGTTATTTTTGAAAATGATAAGAGACTTCCTCTTGTAACGATGCAGTTTGTATTTACAAATAGTGGGAGTATTGCAGATAGTTCAAAAGCTGGTCTTGCAAAAGTGAGTGCAAAAGTGATGAATGAGGGTACTAAAACTTTAGGGGCTACTGCATTTGCAACGGAGTTGGAGTCTCGTGCTATTAGTATCAGTGCCTCAACTGGGACTGAAACTTTTGTGATGGAACTTAGCTGTTTAAAAGATGAGTTTACTACAGGTTTAAAACAGTTCAACTCTCTTTTAAAAGAGCCAAACTTTACAGATGAGACAGTTGAAAAAGTCAAAACTATGACGATAGGTGGACTGAGTCGTAAAGAGAACGATTTTGACTATACAGCTTCAAATGAGTTGAAATCAGTTCTGTTTACCAACACTGTTTTGGGACAGCCATCCTCTGGAACTGTTGCAAGTGTGAAAAGTATTGAGCTTGATGATGTGAAACAATTTATAAACTCTCATCTTGTTTCCTCACGACTTATCGTTGTTCTTGGTGGTGATGTTGATCTTAAAACTGCTAAGAAAAAGATACTAAAGCTTATAAATAGTTTACCAAAAGGTAAAAGTGAAAAGGTGGTGCATTATGAAACTACAAAAAAAGCTAAGGAGAGTATCTTAAAAAGAGAGACGCAACAGGCTTATATCTATTTTGGTTCTCCTTACAATATGAAAAGCGATGATGAAAACTACTATAAAGCGCGAGTTGCTACTTTTATTTTAGGTACAGGTGGTTTTGGTTCGAGATTGATGGAAGAGGTTCGGGTAAAACGAGGTTTGGCTTACTCTGCCTATGCTCGTGTAAGTATCACAAAAGCGAGTAGTTACTTTAGTGGTTATCTTCAAACAAAGATAGAATCGCAACAAGAGGCTCAAAAAACAGTCAATGAGGTGATAGCGAACTTTGTCAAAAATGGTGTAACAAAAGAGGAGCTAGAGCAGACTAAAAAGTTTATTTTAGGGAGTGAACCATTGAGAGTGGAGACTATGAGCCAAAGATTGAACCGTACATTTATGGAGTTCTATAAAGGTCAAGAGTTGGGTTCAAGTGCTCAGGAGTTAGAGAAGATAAAAAATTTAAAACTTAAAGATTTAAACCGATTTATTAGAGAGCATAGCGAGATCAATAATCTCTCTTATGCTATCGTTACCAAGTAGTATCTAAAGGGAAAAAATTTCCTCTAAAAAGAGGAAATAAAGAGGTCAATAATATTTAATAAATGGCTATATTATGGGAGTGAAGGTCTCTTATTACTAAGTTTTGTAGATAAGCACTACGATTTCCATTAAACTCTACCAATCTTTCTGGTAAAACCTCTATGATGTCACTTCTCATCATTATATTTATACGTTTTAGTTTTTCAACTTTTACATTTATAAGTTGAGGAATTGAATTCGGTTCTAAATCTAAGTCAGTTTTTTGTTCAAGTTCTTCAAGTGATGAAGCTTTAGGCAGTTTTGGCATATCGTCACAGTATAGTTCACAAGCCTCAACGATATGGTGAACTGCTTTAGTGAAAGAACTTCCATAGCTTGAAGTAAAGTTCAAGTCGGGTACTACCGCTACATAATAATCATCTTCTTTATGAATGAATGCTATATATTCCATATTTTCTCCTTATTTTAATCTGTAGAGAGTCTAGCGAAGTTCTAATCCGCTTTGTCTCTCTATACTTTTATGTGTTCCCTTGGGGATTTCATCTTTCCCGTGGTCTGGAACTATGACCACTTTGTTATTTTTGACAAATTTCTTATGTGACCCTTTTTGGGATTTTAACTTAAAACCATTTTTCTTTAAAAATTTGATAATCTCTTTCGAATTCACCTTTTAGCTCCTTTTATATATAGATTATATAGAGAAATGGCTTAATAATCTGTATAAGATGTGGATAGTGTGTAACTTAAATCAATAGAATAGGGTTGAAATTTTGGTAGTAATGATATAATTCTTTTCATATGAAAACATTTTAGTTTTTTGGCAGAGGTATCGTTACCAAGTAGTACCGATTAGGAACAATAATTGCTTTAAATTAAGCTATAAGGAGAAAAAATGAAAAAAGTTATTTTTAGTGTAGGTATATTTTTACTGTTTGTTGGGTGTGGTAGTTCAGAGGGTTCAGCAAAATCTGATATATATGATGAGAAATCTACTATCAAAAAAGTAGATGGAGTACCACCATTTCCAGAAGCACCGAGGGATTAGTCTCTTTTGAAAACAATTTTATTTATCTATCTGATATTTTTTTCAGGATGTGGCATAGAGAGTGGTTCTGTTAGTACAGAGGGCAATACCACAATCGATGAGAATGTTGATAATAATGATAGAACAATAGATGATGATAGAGAAGAGGAAGAGGTTGTTGATGACAATGAAAAGGAAGACATTGATAATAATGTAACAGAAGGTATTGTTGATGATGGAAACATTACAGAGGACAATACAACAGAGGAGATCGCTATCATCGTTGATGATGAGAATGTAACAGAGGAGAGTATCTTTGATACTAACGGTTCTGTTTTTGATGAGTTTGCTTGTAGTTTAGAAAATGGGTATCTCTCTTTGAGTGATACAAGTGCTACTCCAGAAGCTGAGGTTGATGGGGAAAATGCGATAGGTATAGGTTCCTCTTACCCTGTTTACTTTATGCCTGAGCAATCAAAAGTTGTTTTATATTATCCGCTACTGGATATAAATAAAATAGGTGAAGTTCAAAGTAAGTTTACTACAAATTATTATATATCCTTAGATAGTTCTTGGGTAGATACAAATAGTAGTAAAGTTCTTTATGTACAAATACCAACAAACGATAAATATCCTGAATGTTATAGATATGAACTAAATGTTCTTGATATAAATACAACAGAAGCGGTAAAAGTTTATCGATAAAAATAAGGAAAAAAATAATGAATAGTTATAAAAAAAGTGTACTAAGTTCAGTAACTGCATTGCTTTTAGTATCAAGTGCTACGGCAAGTAGTTATCTACCTTTAACATCTGTTGATAATGACAACAGATGGGTAATGTTTGGTATTAATGGATTTAAGGTAGATGGTTCAAAAATTGGTTCCTCTACTACAAGTTCAAAATTTACAGATTCTTGGGGAGATGTTGGGGATACAAGATTGATAGACTCTACAAAAGATGAAGTTTTTGTAAGTGGTTTCCATGCTACTGCAGGAGAGGCTACCACAGCATTAGCTGAGTTAAAATCCTTAAGTAATAAAAAAATCACTTTAAATTTTAATGCCACTGCTGAAACATTTTCACCAAGAGAAGCTATACGGAGTATGTATTTTAAAGTATTGCCGAGTAGCTCTGATGCAGGAGGGATGTTACGATATAAAGCTTCACTTGAGGGGAAAAAGTTTGAACTTCAATATGGCGATTCACCAGAGACCTATACAGTAGTAATAAGTGCTGTAAACACTTTTGATAAACCTGCTGTTC
>JAYEGK010000002.1:0-7127 GCA_034716265.1 Campylobacterota bacterium | reverse complement strand
ATTAGAGATCGGATATGGGTACAGATCAATTAGACAGGATAGTTTTGAAGATAGTTACACAAATTATGCAGAGTCATTAGAAACAGTAAAAATATCTTATATGCAATATAAAAACTGGTTAAGACATGGTGCAAATATCGCATACTCTACGACAGAGGGAAAATATATATCTCCAAGAACTTACGGTTTTGATGTAACGTATTTAGCAGCATTCCAACTTACAACATTTGGTGTTGAAGATAGCTCATTGACTCTTTTTAATACATTTGCACTTGTTCCATATTTCGGCTTTGAAGTTGGTTTAGGAACACTAAAAATGTATAATGAATCAACGAAAGAGTCCTACTATGAGTTTGAGGAGGGTGATGATTTTTCCGCTTTTGTAAATAACTATGTTGTAGCTAAAGGTGTAGTAGGAATGGATGTTGTTTTCTCTGAACAGATAGCATTTGGATTGAGATACTCAAAAGAGATGACACTTTTAGATTCTCAAAATTTCGCTATATATGTTAGTTTAAGTTTATAAAATCTCTGTATAATAGCTCTAATTATAATATAGGTACAAGAATGAATAAACAAGATTTATATCGTCCAAATGTAGCGATGATAATTGTGTCTAATAACTATCCTCAAAAAAAAGAGATATTTATTGCACAAAGAAATGATTTAACAGATATTTGGCAATTTCCACAAGGTGGAATAGACCAAGGTGAAGAGGTTCACGAAGCACTGTTTCGTGAACTTGAAGAGGAGATAGGTACAGATAAAGTAACTATTGTTACTGAGTATCCAGAGTGGATCTCTTACGATTTTCCTGAAAAAATAGCATTAAAGATGAAGCCATATATTGGGCAAACACAGCGATATTTTTTATTAAAATTGCAAGAGGATGCTATTATAAACTTGGAAACTCAACATCCTGAATTTATGGATTATAAGTTTGTAAGTGTTGATGAGGTGCTTGATCTTACAGCATACTTTAAAAAACCTGTTTATGAAACAGTGATAAATCATTTTAGAAAAGAGGGTTACCTTTAGATGTTAATAGTACAAAAATTTGGTGGAACAAGTGTTGGAGATTTAGAACGTATTCAAAATGTTGCTAATCGTGTAAGTGCCTCAAAAAAAGATGGTAATGATATAGTGGTAGTTGTTTCTGCGATGAGTGGTGAAACTAATAAACTGGTTGGGTATGCAGAGCATTTCTCTTCAAATCCTAGTGGTGCTGAGATGGATATGCTTTTGAGTGCAGGAGAGCGAGTTACCGCTTCACTTTTAGCTATCGCCTTGAGTGAGATGGGAGATACATCAATAGCTATGACAGGTCAAAAAGCTGGAATAGTTACCGATAACCATCATACAAAAGCAAGAATAGAGGAGATAAATCCTCAAAAGATGCAAGATGCTATTAAAGAGGGTAAGATAGTTGTTGTAGCTGGTTTTCAAGGTGTAAATGTAGATGGAGATGTTACAACATTAGGGCGTGGTGGTAGTGACTTGAGTGCTGTTGCTATTGCTGGTGCATTAGAAGCTGATCTTTGTGAGATATATACAGATGTAAGTGGTATATATACTACCGATCCACGTATTGAACCTAAAGCGAAAAAACTTGACAAAATATCTTATGATGAGATGTTAGAGTTAGCATCATTAGGAGCAAAAGTTCTTCAAAATCGTTCGGTAGAGATGGCAAAAAAGTTAAATGTAAATTTAGTAACAAGAACAAGTTTCTCAGATGAAGAGGGAACATTAATAACAAAGGAAGAGAATATTATGGAAGCACCATTAGTAAGTGGAATAGCATTAGATAGAAATCAAGCACGTATATCATTAATGGGTGTAAAAGATAGACCAGGCATCGCTTCTGATATTTTTAATAAACTTGCAACAGAAGAGGTAAATGTTGATATGATTATTCAAAATAAAGCACACGATGGTGCTACTAATATTGACTTTACCGTTCCTGTGAGTGATCTCCATGATGCAAAAGCTATTGTGGATACATTTGTTCAAAATGGTGAAATTAATGCCGATTCTTATAATGAAGATATCTGTAAAGTATCAGTAGTTGGTGTTGGTATGAGAAGTCATACTGGTGTTGCAGCACGTGCATTCTCAACAATGGCAGATAACAATATAAACATAAATATGATCTCAACATCAGAGATAAAAATCTCTATGGTTATAGATGAAAAATATGCAGAGTTAGCTGTTCGTTCGCTTCATGATGCTTATGAGTTAGAGAGGTAAAATAGCTGTGGCTGTTGCACCAGATTTTGCACAATGGAGTTTAGATGCCATTAGAGAAGAGGGAAGTAGTTTTAGTTGGCTAGAGGAGCAGCGTTTTGATTGGACCTCTACTACTGCTCATGCGATAGAACAGATTTTGAGTGGAAAAACTATTATTTTAATAGTCGATGAAAAATCAAAATGGCTTGAACACTATATATTGAGTTCCATTAACAGTGCAACATTGATGGAAAGACCTCTACTTCCCATAATCAGTATCGATAGTCTTTATTTACATTATAATAGTATTTCTGGTGGAGAGATGATAGATATTGTAGATGATATGATATCTCTTTCATATAAGGATGATTATTTCTTTTGGTATATTGGTAAGGGTGATGATAAACGTTCAGATATAGCCAAGCGTCGTGATAATAGTTATTTTTGGATATTTGATGAAGAGTTTCAAAATGCTTTTACTCTGAAATCTTACGATACTCTTTTAGATATTAAGTTATTACAACTTTTTAGACTTTTTAACTTATCTCTTAATGGCGCGATGTTTGGAGAGGTAGATGTTAGCGAGTGATTCTAAAAAATCACATATTTTAATTACAACAGAGATAGAATCGGAATTTGAACGATTAAGGGATAGTTTAAGTCCATTAAGAGTTATCGGTTTTATCGAAGATGAGTTTAAACTTGAAAATGCAAAAGCGGTTGTATATGAAGCCTATATAACTACATCCCAAACAAAATATATCATTTTAGGTGCAAACAGTTTCAACACCGTTTCTCAAAATTCACTCCTAAAAATCTTAGAAGAACCCCCTAAAAATATAGAGTTTATTATCTTATCTCCAAGTGTATCGGTACTTCTTCCAACTGTACGATCTCGCTTACCTATTATCAAAGGCAATATTATTCATAAGAGTTTAGATATCTCTTTAAATCTTGCAAGAGTTGATTATGGGGAAGTTTTTCAATTTTTAAAAGAAAATTCACGAATAAAAAAAGCGGAAGCTAAACTTTTAGTAGAAGCACTTTATAGACAAGCAACTATAAAAGATAGATTGATACTATCGATAAAACAGTTAGAAAATTTTGAAAAAGCATATAAACTTTTAGAACTAAACTCAAGACCACAAAGTGTTCTCGCGATGTTAGTGATGAGTTTTGTTCAGGAGCGATAGTGAAAATTGAAAAATTATCAAACGATATTGATATTAAATCAAGATTAAAAAAGTTAGGTGTTGATGGTGGTGGTATAAATATATTGGCATCTAAAGCAAAGCATCATCTTATATATATATCTGATCTGCATGTAGGGGGAGCAAATATTTTAAAACAGGATGCTCTCTCTATTGGAGCAGATTTAGCTGTTCCTCGAGGTACAGTTATAGCATCTATACAGAGGGTTGATTGTATTTTAATAGCGACACAACGTCAATTGGAAACTTTAAGTAAAAAAGAGTTGTTGCAACCTTTTGGATTGAGAGAGTTAGCATCATATTTAAAGCAGATAGTAGAGATTAAAAAACCTAAAAAAGTTGATATTATGGGTATTATCAATGCAAATGATGATAGCTTTTTTAATGGAAGTAGGTTTCAAGGTTTAAATGCTCTTAAAAAAATAGAGAGTATGATAGAAGAGGGTACCGATATTATAGATATCGGTGCTGTTTCTTCTCGTCCAAATGCTCCTAAAGTAAGTAGTGATGAGGAGCTATCTCGTGTGAAACCTATTTTAGATACTATACGAAAAGAGGGTTTCTATAAAGAGAAAAGATTTAGTATAGATAGCTATGAGCCTAATGTTATATCTTATGCACTAGAATCGGGCTTTAGCATCGTAAATGATATTACAGGTTTACGAGATGATAGAGTCTCTGAGCTTTGTGCTAGTTATGATGCAACAGCAATTATTATGCATATGCAAGGAACTCCACAAACGATGCAAAACTCTCCTAAATATGAAAATATTATAGGTGATGTATATAGCTTTTTAGAGAGTTCCATAGAGAGAGCGGAATCTTTAGGGGTCAAGGATATAGTTGTTGATGTAGGGATAGGCTTTGGAAAAACTTTAGAACACAACCTAGCATTGATACAAAATTTAGAAAATTTTTTAATGTTAGAGAGAAAGATTTTAGTAGGTGCATCGAGAAAATCTATGATAGATAAAATAACACCATCTTCAACAGAGGATAGATTAGCAGGTACATTAGCTATTCACATCGAAGCTGTGAGAAATGGAGCATCTATCTTAAGAGTTCACGATGTTAAGGAACATTTTCAAGCCTTGAGAGTTTATGAGGCTTTAAATAGATAGGAAAAGGAAAGTTATGAATAAAAATGTAAATACAACAGGTTTTGGTGTAAATATCTCTTTTAGTGGAGAGGTGAAAAAACAAAATATTGTAAAAATGGTAGAGAACTGTTCAACAGGTGCTTGTGCTTGTATGAGTGATGAAACTAAAAAGAAGATTGAAAATATAGAGGTCACAGGAAAAGATGGAGAGGTTGAGTTAGCTTTAAATGGTTCTATTACAAAAGAGGAGATAGAGAAAGCTCTTGCTAAATCTACTGTTATTAACTCTTAGATTCTAAATTTACTTTAGAATCTAAAAGAGGTGTTAGATAGCCTCACTATCCGTTTCACCAGTTCTGATACGGATAATCTGTTCTATATCACTAACAAATATCTTACCATCACCAATCTTACCAGTTCTTGCAGCTTCAACGATTGCTGATGTCACTTGCTCTACCATAGAACCCTCAACTATCATCTCCATTTTTACTTTTGGTAAAAAATCAACAACATACTCTGCACCACGGTAAAGTTCACTATGACCTTTTTGACGACCATAACCTTTAACTTCACTAACAGTCATACCTTCGATACCTATCTCAGCTAATGCGTCTTTAACGTCTTCAAGTTTAAATGGCTTGATTATCGCTTCTACTCTTTTCATATTATCTCTCCATATTTGTAAAAGAGGCAAGAGCCTCTTTTTTTAATTTTAAAATTGTAACCACTTTCGTAGTTTTAATCAACTCTTATAGATTAAGAGCTTTCTCACCATGAACAACTTCATCAAGACCACGTGACTCAGTCTCTTCATCAACACGTCCACCACCAGTAAGTGCAGAAGCTATAAAGAATACGATTGCAGTTGCAATACCTGAATAAACTATAGTTAAACCGATAGCTGCTAATTGTGAACCTAATTGACTCATCATGTTATAATCTTCAGCCATAGCATAGTCAGCTATAAAGATAGCAGTTGCGATTGAACCCCAGATACCAACAAGACCGTGAATCCAAAATGCATCTAAAGAGTCATCAACTTTAAACATACCTTTTAGTTTAGCAACACCGTAGAAACCGATAGCTCCACCAACAAGACCGATGATTAAAGCACCCTCAACACCAGCAGAACCAGAAGCGGGAGTAATAGCTACAAGACCAGCGACAGCACCCGAAGCACCACCTACAAGTGTAGCTTTTTTATAGACTAACCACTCAACAAGAATCCATCCGATAATACCCATAGACGCAGCAACGTTTGTTACAAGGAACGCAGAAGCGGCAGTACCATCAGCAGCAACTTGAGAACCAGCATTGAAACCGAACCAACCAAACCATAGTAGAGCAGCACCAAGAACTACAAGAATAGGAGAGAAAGGCTTGATAGCTGTCTTTCCATAATCTTTTCTACGACCTAACATCATAGCAACAACAAAACCAGCTACACCAGCGTTTAAGTGAACAACAGTACCACCAGCAAAATCCATCTCACCAAGGTATAATGTTTCACCACCACCCCATGCCCAGTGTGTAATAGGAGCGTAAACAACAACTACCCATAAAGCAGCAAAGATTAGATACGTAGAGAATTTAACTCTCTCAATCATAGATCCAGATGCGATAGCAACGGCGATAGCAGCAAATGTACCTTGAAATGCAACAAAAAGAAGCTCAGGAATCGTTCCACTCAGACTCTCATTTGTAATTCCAGAAAGTAAAACTTTTCCTGTACCTATAAAGTCACCATCACCAAACGCGATAGAGTAACCAACTAATACCCATACTAAAGTACCAACAGCATAAGCACCTAAACTCATACCAATCGTATTTAAAACATTTTTACTTCGAGTTAGTCCACCATAAAATAGTGCAAGTCCAGCAGGTGTCATTAACATAACAAAAGCAGTTGCAACTAACATCCAAGCGGTATCACCACTGTTTAACGTATCTTCAGCAAATGCAAATGTTGGCAATGCTAAGAGTGCGAATAAATTTTTATTCATTTTTTTAATCCTTATATTTTAGTTGGTATAATTTTATCATTCTTTTTTTCTTAATAAAGCAATTTAATGGTTAAAAATTAATCATTTATTATATTTTATAATTAAAGTGCAAAATTTATACAATTATTTTAGTGGATTATAGAAAAAATATGTTATTCTTATCTATTGCTTTTATTTATATTTATTTATATTTATTTAAGTGAAAAATGAAGGAGGTTAGTATGACAGACAACAATATGCTTAAAAAAACAGCAATAGTAATGTTTTTGGTAGCAGTTGGCTTTTTTGGATATATGCTCTATATTTCAAAAGCATTTTCATATCTATCAAGTGACCCTAAAGCTTGTATTAATTGTCATGTTATGAATACACAATATGCAACTTGGCAACATAGCTCACATGCTAGAGAAGCTACTTGTGTAGAGTGTCATTTACCGACAGATGGTTTTTTCAATAAGTATATCTCTAAAGCTAGAGATGGATGGAACCACTCAGTTGCTTTTACATTGGATACATATGATCACTCAATGAAGATTAGTGATGATGGTGCAAGAAGAGTTCAAGAGAACTGTATCTCATGCCAT
>JAYEGK010000001.1:0-7154 GCA_034716265.1 Campylobacterota bacterium | reverse complement strand
GCTGAGATATTTGATGAAGAGGTAAGAGATTATATCTGTAAAGGTAAAGTCACTTCTGAGCAATGGTTGGAGATTCATAGAAAATGGCACGAAAGAGGGAAAAAGAGTAATGTTACTATGCTTTTTGGTCATATTGAGAGTCGTGAAAATCGTATAGATCACATGATGAGAATTCGTACACTGCAAGATATTACAGGAGGGTTTAACTGTTTTATCCCTTTAGTGTATCAAACTCAAAACAACTATCTTAAAATAGAAAATGCTCTCACAGCAGATGAAATTCTAAGAACTATGGCAGTGTCTCGTTTAGTTTTGGATAATATTCCTCATCTTAAAGCCTATTGGGTTACGTCTACTGTAAATCTTGCTTTAGTGGCTCAAGAGTTTGGAGCAAATGATTTAGATGGAACGATAGAGAAAGAGTCTATAAACTCAGCAGCAGGTGCAAAAAGTGCTAATGGTGTTAAGTTAGAAGATTTTACAGCATTAATAAAAAATAGTGGTTTTATACCTGTTGAGAGAGATAGTATCTATAATGAGATTAAGGAGTGGTAAACTCCTATTTATGCTTAAACAAAAAACCCTCTTTAGAAAGTAATTCCTTGAGCTTAACCTGCATCTCTCCTTGAAACTCCATAAAGTTATCTTTATAACTGCCTCCACACCCTATTCTCTTTTTGAGAGATTTTAAGAGTTTTGTAGCATCCTCTTTGGAGAGTTGAAATGCACCGACAAGTGTGACTACTTTTCCTCTTCTCTTCTCTCGTTTAAAAACTAAAAAGTGTTTTGATGGTTCTAAAATCTCATTTGAGATTTTAGGTTTTTTGGGAGTTTGCACTTGTGACCAACCATCATCGATATCTGCTCCAATAAAAAGGTCTAGTTTCTTCCCTCTACTCATCAGAGTTACCTATATATTTAAAACGAGAAACTTGATATCCATCGACTATTACATTTTCAAAAAACATAGAAAAGGGTCTTACCCATAAACTTTCATCTCCATACATAGGTCTGTACAAAACTAAAAGCTCATCTGTTTCACTATGTCTGGCAATATCTATAACATTATAACGATTGCCTTTATAGTGTTCATAGATACCAGTTTGCAACTATATAACTTTTTGAGCTAATACACTCATATTTTCATGTCGATAATGTTTCTCTTTTAAGTTTGATATAACATCATCAAGAGTATAAGAGTTTCTATCATAAAGAACAACTAAAACCTCATCACCCTTTTTCAAAAATGTAGTCTCACCATACTCAGTATATCTTGTAGCACCTATACTAATAATAGCTTCTTTAGGATTTCCACAAGCGATAATATACTCTTCAAGAGGTTCTAGTGGTCCAAAATCTTCTTGAGTTGTCAGCTGATTTAACATCCAGTCATTTAATTTATCATAAAAATAGCTATAACCATTGAGTTCTACATCTTCGCCATATGCAGTCAGTTCACCATCACGACGAAGGAAACTACAGATAGAGTAACTGTCCATCACACCACCAGCTTCAAACTTATCTATCTTAATAAGTTCATTTGAAAAACCTTTAGAGTCTGCACCCCAATTTTTTTTATCGCTTATCTTTTCTGCTCCTGCTACTCGAATAGAACAGTCATTGTATGCTCCAAAGTATGTTGGAATAATTTTTGATAATTTTCCAGCACTATACTCTAAGTCACAAATCAAAGCAACTTCAGGTTCAGCTTGAACATTGAGATCCTCTTTCGGGAGTCTTATTGTATCTGAAGAGAGTGGGTATTTACTCAAAATCTTCTTAGATTTTAGATTTGCTTGATCAACAGGGTTGATAGGCATTGGAAGATAAAAAGGAAACATTCCCTTTGGAGCTGCCTCTTCTGCTGTTACAATATTTTTAAACTCTTCAAGTTCTCCCGCTTGCTCTAAATGAAGAGCAAAGTTTCCAGCAATACCAAGTCCAAGAAATTTTTTATATTTAGCCATTATAATTCACCTTTTATTTTAAGTTCTGCAAACTCTTCATAAGAGCCTTTAAAATCAGTATATGTACCATCAGCATTTATCTCAATAATACGAGAAGCAAATGCATCAAGAAGTTCTCTATCGTGTGAAACACAGATAACATTGCCTTTAAACTCTAAAAGACCCTCACCAAGTGCAACAATAGCCTCAAGATCAAGATGATTTGATGGTTCATCAAGAACTAAAAAGTTTCCAGACTCTAACATCATTTTTGAGAGCATCATTCTATGTTTTTCACCACCAGAGATACTTACTACACCCTTCTCTTGCTGTTCACCATTAAAAAGCATACGTCCAAGACAGTTACGAATCTCTGCAATATCACGCTTAGGATCAAATGCACGTAACCAATCATAAAGAGTACCATCACCCTCTATAACATCAGCTGTATCTTGAGGAAAGTAAGAGTTTTCAATAGTTGCACCCCAAGTAACTTCACCACTTAATGGCTTCATCTCCTCCATAATAATTTTAAGAAGTGTTGATTTACCAACACCATTTCCACCGATAAGAGCCACTTTTTCACCTGGTTCAAACTTAAGTGAGATATCTTTTAACACTTCATTATCACCAAAAGAGTGAGAGATGTTTTTTATCTCTAATGCCTCATCACCCATTTGACGTTTTGCTTTAAAAACAATAGATGGATCACGACGCGATGATGGTTTAATATCTTCAAGCTCCATTTTATCTAGCTTTCTTTGACGTGAAGTTGCTTGTTTTGCTTTTGAAGCATTTGCAGAGAAACGTCTTACGAAAGCTTCAAGTTCATCTTTCTCTTTAAGTTTTTTAGCATTATCAAGTTCTAACTGTTTAGCAAGAACATTTGCAGCAATATACCAATCATCATAAGTACCCGTAAACTCACGGATTTTTTGATAATCAACATCTAAAATATTTGTAACAACAGCATTTAAGAAGTGTCTATCATGTGAGATAACTACCAATGTACCTTCATGGCGTTGTAGCTCATTTTCTAACCAGCTGATAGTTTCGATATCTTGATTATTTGTAGGCTCATCAAGAAATAGTACATCTGGTTTAGGGTAAAGAACTTGTGCAAGTAACACTTTAAACTTATCTGCACTATCGAGTGTACTCATAAGCTCATTATGTTTTTCAACTGGAATACCAACATTTGCAAGAATCTTACCGATGTTTACATCATATTCATAAGTAGGATCTTCCTCAACACAGATAACTTCTAAATCAGCTAAACGATTGTTTGTTGCATCATCTTCAAAATCACCAGTTATATAAAGCTCCTCCTTCTCTTTGATAGCATCATATAAACGCTTATTACCATAAAGAACAGCATCCATAATAGTAAAATCTTCAAATGCAAACTGATTTTGACCAAGAACACCAACTTTATTTGCTTTAGGGATAACTATATCACCCTCATACTCTGTTATCTCACCACTTAAAATCTTTAAAAAAGTAGTTTTACCTGCACCATTTGCACCGATAAGCCCATAACGCTTATGACGGTCTAGTTTAAGGTTTATATCTTGAAACAGAACTCTGTTTCCATATCTCATTATTAAATTATTTACGCTTACCATTACTTTCTCTCATTTAGGTATCTATAATATCTACCTATTATTTTTCGCGATTATAGCTAAGAGTTGTTTAAAAAAATTTTGAAAAGAACTTAAATCACTATTGATAATAACTATTATCAATAGTGAACCTATACTTTCAAGAAATCTTTTCTTCCCTTGTAAATTCACATAAGTTCCTTTAAAGGGAATTTTTCTTATACTACAAATATGAATGTGATCAGTAAAAGAACATTAGTGCAATTTTATATGCGACATCCTCAATCAAAGTCTGCTATAGAAGTTTGGCATAGTGATGCTAGAAAATCTATATGGACTTCTCCTGATGATATAAAAAAATTATATTCATCAGCTTCTTTTTTACAAGATAATAGAGTTGTTTTCAATATAAAAAGAAACGATTATAGACTGATAGTTCATATTGATTATCTTCGTAAGATAATTAGAGTAAAGTTTATTGGTACACATGCCGAGTATGATAAAATAGATGCAAAGGAGATTTAATAATGACACTTAAATTAATCAAAAATGAAAAAAGTTATGATGACGCATTAAATAGAGTTGATGAGTTGATGGAGTTAAATCCAGAATTAGGAACAAAAGATAGTGATGAGTTAGAAGTTTTAGTTATGCTTATAGAGAAGTATGAAGAAAAAGAGTGGGCTATCTCTGAGTCAGACCCTATAGAAGCTATAAAAATTCGTATGGAGCAGATGCATCTAAAACAAAAAGATCTTATTCCTTATATCGGAAATAAGAGTAAAGTTTCTGAAGTATTAAATAGAAAAATAGGCTTATCTCTGAGTATGATTACTAATATTTCTACTGGTTTACACCTTCCTCTTGAGAGTTTGATTCAGTTACCAAAAAAACGTATAGCATGATATAGCAAATCCACACCCCTGCCGTTCAATCTCCACTTTTATCATTCTTAACAAGCATAGAAGAGGTGTAGAGTTCAATCTTCTTCCCAAACCCTAAACGATTATCTGTCATCTTAAAGTATTTAACCTCTATCTGCCAAAGTGTAGGTAGCATCGTTAAAGCATAGGGGAAAGTTTTAAAATAGAGTGCTTTGAGTTCACTATCTTTTAATAGTTTCATTTTACCTTGAAACTGAACACCTTGAACTTTTCCAACTGTTTTTGTTTCTAATAAGATGTTTCCTGATATGTTGCTATTTTGAAGAATGTGTTGTATATGTGTAGTAGATCTATCACTTGCTACTACAAAAGAGTTCTTCTCCTTTGAGTAACTATAAAAAAGAGAACAGACACTGAGTTCAACAAAATCTGTTGTTGCTAAACTCATAACATGGTGCTGTTCTAAAAAAGAGTTTATTCTTTGAAACTCTAAACTCACGAACGAAGTTTAAAAAGATACTCTTCTAAACCTTCAGCATCTGTGATATTACGCTTTTCTAACATCATCTGAGCTAATCCATCAGCATTTAAAGACTCAAATATATCCACAGGATTCATCATACTATAATAACTTCTCATAAAATCTAAAAGTATCTCAAAATTCTCTTTATCTGAGTGACTCTTTTTATATACCTTAAACTCATCCCAATTTATCTTTACCATTTACTCTCTCCCTAATCTATTTTCTAAAGCTCTCTCTAGTAACTTTATAATCTCTGACATTTTAGCACGTGAAACTGCAAAATTCAAACGCATAAACCCACTTCCCTCTCTTCCAAACCCAATTCCAGCATTTAATCCCAATTTTGCCTCTTTTATAAAAAATACTCGAAGCTCTTTATCTCCTAAATTCATCCCTCTACAATCTAACCAAGCAAGATAGGTAGCTTCAATAGGAGTAATTTTTATAGATGAACTATAATTTTTTAGTAGCTCTTGGAGCATCTCATAATTACCATAAAGATGTTTCTTTAACTGCTCTAACCACTCTTTACCATCTTTATAAGCACTCTCAAATGCCACATGAGAAAGAACTGTTCCCTGTGCAAAATGAATCCTTTCATAAATAGTTAAAAACTTATCTCGTAACTCTTTATTGGTTATAACAACACTACTCATAGCAAAACCAGCCATATTAAAAGTTTTACCAACACCCATTGCACTAACAGTTATCTCCCTTGCTTGTTCATTTAAAGATGTAAAAGGGATATGTTTATGAGGGGTATATACTAAATCGGAGTGTACTTCATCACTAAAAACTACAATATTGTGCTCTAAACAGAGTGCTAAAATCTCCTCCAACTCCTCTCTTTTCCAAACACGACCCACAGGATTATGAGGAGAACAGAGTAGCAGTAGTTTTGTATCTTTATCTATCTTAGATTTTAGATCCTCTATATCAAAGCTATATACTCCCTCCTCATCCTGTTTGAGAGGATTTTTTAAGAGTGTTCTTTTATGTTTTAAGACAGAATGAAAAAAGGGAGGATAAACAGGTGTTTGAACAATCACTTTATCCCCTACTTCACTAAATGCCTCAATAGCCACACTCATAGAGCTAACAACAGAGTGTGAATATATCATATCTTCAAGTTTAAATGAGATATTATGCTCTTTTTTCATCCACTCTATCTGTGCTAAAAATGCAGAGTCCGGTACCTCTTCATAACCAACAATAGGATGTTTTAACCTCTCACTCACCGAGTCAAGAACAAACTGAGGAGTATCTATATCCATATCTGCAACCCAAACAGGTTCTATATCTTCTCTGCCAAAAAGCTTTTTTCGTAATCTATATTTTTCTGCATTTGTGTTATCTCGTAGTGCAGAAGTTTCAAAATCATATAATTTTATTTGAGTATCCTTGAAAATAACTGTTATGAATAATTTTATCATAATTTTTCTCAGATATTATATGCTACAATTTTATATATTAATACTTAAGGTTATTTATGGAAATTGTAAACAATGAAACAGTTATAGTTAAATGTAGAAAACAGCTGTTAAATACCTACTTTACAGACAATTTAACCTCTTTAGCAAATATCTACCAACTACGAAAAGATTTAGAAGATTACCCAGAGAGGGGATTGATTCTTATAAAAGTTGATAATTTTGTTACAATCAATAACTTTTATGGTTTTCTTGTCGGTGACTATGTTATTGAGGAGATAGCAAAATATCTCAAAAAGTTTTTTCCCCAACATAAGATATATAGACTCTCTGGAGCTGAATTTGCTTTTACATTAGAAGAAAAAATGAATTTCTACTCTCTAAAAAAATATTTAAATCAAATATATGAAGAGATGAGATCATTTTTTGTTCTTTACCAAAAGAGTAAAATATTTATAGATTTCACTATGGCATCAACAGCTGGAATAGAGGAGAATAGTATCTTCTCAAAGGTCTCTATGGCACTTAACTATGCAAAAGAGATAAAAGCTCCTTTTTGGATATATGAAGAAAGTTAAAGAGCTTGAGATAGATTATTCACAAGGTTTTTATATAGATGAACCCTCTTTAGATACTGTTTAAAAACGAGGTTTTTTAACCTCGTTTTCTTAAGATATAAAACCCTTTACTCTCTTCTAATAACTCAAACTCTTTCCTATCGATAGGGCTAAAAACAACTAAAATAGCATTTTTAGTGACTCTATCTTTTA